>DATAFY010000111.1:0-2413 GCA_036257205.1 Steroidobacter sp.
CGGAATGGCGCGCTCTCTAGCTTCCACCAGTAGCCGAGCATCGAGGTAACATCGCATGCGGCGTCACACTGTTGTGACAGCAATTCTAGTCGCTACGGCGCTGGGCGCGTTCTCTCATGCAGCGACTGCTCAGGAGGAGACGATCCCCGATCATCCCGTGATGCGCGACCGTTTTTTCATTGGGGTCGGCGGGATGTGGTCGGACTCCAACGTTTCCGCGAATCTGAACTCTGGCACGGTGGGGTTGGGCGCTATCATCGATTTCGA
Source organism: Steroidobacter sp. (assembly GCA_036257205.1). Taxonomy (GTDB): domain Bacteria; phylum Pseudomonadota; class Gammaproteobacteria; order Steroidobacterales; family Steroidobacteraceae; genus Steroidobacter. The sequence goes on from DATAFY010000111.1 coordinate 268, forward strand.
GGAAGACCTGGGGCTGGATGAAACGAATCTCATCGCTCTGTTCTTCTTCCGAATGAACCTGTCCGAGCGCTGGCGTCTGGAAGCGGAATACTTCAAGCTCGATCGCGATAAGGAGACGCAGATCCCGCGTACGATCGACTGGGGCGATCTGAACGTTCCGGTGAACGCGTTCGTCAACAGCACTTTCAATCTCGAGGATATCCGCGTCAGCGTCGGTTATGCATTCTTCAAGAGGAAGGACAAGGAGATCGGCGTTGGTCTTGGCGCGCACGTCATGGATATCGAGGCGGCGCTGGAGACCAGGAATTTCGGGTCGCAGGGAGCGCAGGAATCGGCTCCCCTGCCTGTCCTCACATTGTATGCGCGGATGGCGCTCACCGATCGCTGGCTGCTGAACGTGCGGGTGGACCGACTCTCCCTCGACACAGGCGATGTCGACGGCAGTATCTTCAGCAGCGCTACAGAATTCATCTATCAGCCGTGGCGCCATTTCAGCGTCGGCATCGGATACCGAGACATCAACGTCGAGATTTCATCGACCAGCGAAGACTGGCGCGGCAAGGCGCAGATCCGGCAGAGCGGTCCAGCGCTGTTTTTAAGCACTACCTTCTGAGACGCCGTCACGCAGGCGAACGCATCGGGTGCAGCGCCAACGCCTTTTGAAGGCTCAAGGGAGCAAGGCGAGAAACTCGCAGGACGCATCAACGGCTGCGAATCGCCCATGCAACGCGAACCGCGCGCGAGAGTCACAGCGACCATGTCGTCGTTCGCCGCGCTGTTCGCATTTGTGAGCGCGCTCGTTCCTCTCGCGTCTGCGCAGCCAGCAGGGAGTGCAGATGAGCCGGAGCGTCCACGAATCGGGCTGGTGCTCGGCGGGGGCGGCACCCGCGGCGCTGCGCACATCGGCGTCCTGCGCGTGCTCGAGGAATTGCGTGGTGCCGGTCGACTGCATCGCCGCGGCATGGGCGCACTGGTACGGACCAGGCGACGTACAGCAATCCGCTGGAGTTTGGCCTCAAAGGGGGGCGATTACTCGTGCCGGGCGGGTTGGTGGCGACTCAGCAGATAGAAATGCTCTTACGGTCGATCGTGGGCCGGGCTCGCTATCAGGATACCTTCGATGATCTGCCGATTCCTTTTCGGGCCATCGCAACGGATCTTGCGTCGGGCGATATGGTCGTTCTCGATGGCGGCGATCTCTCGGCGGCGATGCGGGCCAGTATGGCCGTGCCGGGCGCCTTTGCGCCCGCCCGCGTCGACGGCCGCGTGGTCATCGATGGGGGGCTCGTACGAAATCTTCCCGTGGATGTGGCGCGGAGCGTGTGCGCGGACGTAATCATTGCGTCGTCTCTGCAGGATCTTCGCCACCGGCGATTTTGAAAAGGGCTTCTCTTGCCGTCTGTCGCGTGGAGCGTTGAGAGCGAGGACATCTATCGCCAGGGAGACCGGGTGGCGCGCTACGATGACATCGCTCTCGAGGGGCGTCTCGACTTCGGCCTTACGTTGGAGAATTGGGGCGAGTGGCGGTTCGGCCTCAGACGGGCGGTGACGGACTACAAAGTCGATGCAGGATCCACCATCCTGCCGCAACTGGACAATGTCGACTCACGCGGGTTTGCGTCAAGATTCATGATTGACACTCGCGATGTTCTTGCTTCTCGCGGCGACTACCTGCACGTGGAGGCTTACTCGGCGGAGCTTTGGCTGGGCGCGGAGAGTTCCTATCAGCGCGCGGAGTTCTTCGCTCAGCATGCGCTCCCGATAGGAGGAAATCCGTTGTACTTCGAGTTGGCGGGTGGGTCCGATTTCGACAGCAACGCGCCCGCATACGATCTGTTCACCCTGGGCGGGCTCGGGCAGTGGGCCGCCTGCAGTATCAGGAATTGCGCGGCCATGAATACGTCTTCGGGCGCATCGCGCATCTTCGCAAGCTGACAGATCTGCAGACGCTGTTCGGGCAGGCCCTGGATGCCGGCGTGAGCGTCGACCTCGGCAACATGTACGACCGCATCGATCGTTCCGACGCGCAGGGTCTGATCTTCGGATCGAGTGTCTTCTTCGGCGGGCGCACGCCGCTCGGCCCGCTCGTATTCATGTTCGGAGTCGCAGAAGCAGGGCGTAAGGCTGCGTATCTGCAGATCGGTCG
>DATAFY010000346.1:0-7395 GCA_036257205.1 Steroidobacter sp.
CTCCTCGAGGATGGAGCGAACCTCTTCGGCGCCAAGCGCGCGGAGCATGCTCGTGACGCGCTCGCGCGAACACCTGCACCGAAAAAATACCGGCGTGGATTCAAACAACCGCACATCGTCCTCGGCAAAGAGCCGCCGCAGGATGTCTCGATCGCTGAGCGTCTGAATTTCTTCGGGCTGCAGCGTGTCCCCGAGCAGCTGGATGCGCTGCCATGCGTCGTCGATCTCGGCGGAGCTCGCGTGCTTTTCGCTCGCGGCGCCCTGCGGCAATCGCTGCAGCAGCAGGCCCGAAGCGCCGTGCTGCGTGGCGTGCAGCCATAACCGGGTCGGCAACTGCTCCGAGGTTTCGAAGTAGCTGCGCAGGCAATCCGACAATCGCTCACCCGTCAGCGGCGCCACCCCTTGGTACCGTTGGGAGAGGTCCTCGGTTTCTAGCGTGACCGTCAGAGCTCCCTCACCGGACATGGCGGACAGATTGCGGTCCTCGACCGCCTGCTGGTAGCGAGCCACGGCTCGAACGCCTAGACGGTTCGAGCATTGCGCGATCAGCAGGTGCATGGGCCCCTCGCCTTTGATCTGCAGACTGAGCGTCCCATCGAACTTCATGGTGGCGGCGAGCAGTACGGAGGCGGCGACCGCCTCGCCAAGCGTGTCCCTGATCGCTGGGGGGTAGTCGCGATGCTGGAGCAATGCTCGCCAGGAGGCGTCGAGGTGAACGATATGCCCGCGAATCGGGTAGTGCTCGAAGAGGAAACGGTGGAGACAATCGCGGTCGTGCATATTTCCGTAAGTGAGTCGAACGGGGGACGCTCGAAAGCAGGGCTGGCGGATTCTGCCTTTTCCTATCCGCTATCCGCCATCCGCTTGCCGAGCAACGTCTCGCGTGCGCTATCCGCCTCTAAGCGGTCATTGCAGCTTCTTTTTCAGAAGCTCATTGAGCTGCGCTGGATTGGCCTTACCGCCGGTCGCCTTCATGACTTGCCCCACGAAGAAGCCGAACAGCTTGTCCTTTCCGGAGCGGTACTCAGCCAACTGCTTCGGATTAGCCGCCATCACTTCCTCGATCGTCTTCTCTATGGCGCCCGCATCGGTAATCTGCTTCAGCCCCCGCGCCTCGATCACGGCGTCTGCGTCCTTGTCCTCGGACCACATGGCCTCGAACACTTCCTTGGCGATTTTTCCGGAAATCGTCTCATCCAGAATGCGGGCCAGCAGTCCAGCGAGACGTTTCGCATCCACGCGCGAGCGCGTGATGTCCAGCCCGTCTTTGTTGAGCGCTCCTGAAAGTTCGCCCATGGTCCAATTCGCCGCGAGCTTCTCGGCGCCTTTGAGTGCAACGACGACCGCTTCGTAGTAATCCGCCATCTCTCGACTTGCCGTGAGCACGCCGGCGTCATAGGCGGACAGCCCGAAGCGCTCCATGTACCGGGCCGCCTTCTGGTCGGGCAGCTCAGGAAGCGTCGCACGGACGGCCTCGATGAACGCCGCATCGAGCGCGACCGGCAACAGGTCGGGATCGGGGAAGTAGCGGTAGTCGTTCGCTTCTTCCTTCGAGCGCAGCGCGCGCGTTTCGCCTTTGTCGGGGTCGTACAAACGCGTTTCCTGCCTGATTTTGCCGCCGCCCTCCAGGATTTCGATCTGCCGCGCCGCTTCGTAGTTGATCGCCTTCTCGATAAAACGGAACGAGTTCAGGTTCTTGATCTCGCAGCGCGTGCCGAACTTTTCCTGCCCGACCGGACGCACGGAGACGTTCGCGTCGCAACGGAATGAGCCTTCCTGCATGTTGCCGTCGCAGATCTCCAGATAGCGCACGAGCGTGTGGACCTTCTTCATGTACGCGACCGCCTCTTTGGCGGAGCGCATGTCGGGCTCCGAGACGATCTCGATCAACGGCGTACCGGCGCGATTCAGATCAATGCCCGTCAGACCATGAAAGTCTTCGTGAAGCGACTTGCCTGCGTCCTCCTCCAGGTGGGCGCGCGTGATGCCTATCGTTTTGCGAGTCCCCTCTTCCAGCACGATCTCGAGCCGGCCCTTTTCCACGACCGGCTTCTCATACTGGCTGATCTGATAACCCTTCGGCAGATCCGGATAGAAGTAGTTCTTGCGCGCGAAGATCGACCGAGTCGAGATGTTGGCGCCGATCGCGAGCCCGAACTTCACGGCCATGCGCACGGCTTCGCGATTGAGCACGGGCAGCACGCCGGGATAGCCGAGGTCCACCAGATTGGCCTGTGCGTTCGGCGCTGCGCCGTAGGCCGTGGCCGCGCTGGAGAAGATCTTGCTCTTCGTCGCAAGCTGAGCGTGGATTTCAAGACCGATGACGGTTTCCCAGTTCATATGAGAGTCGGCTCGCGGCTCGGCCGTGAGGCTCGAGCTAGGTTGAGCATTCCGAATGTGTAATATGACAAGCCACCACAGTTTTGGACTCGAGCTACGACTCTCGAGCCGCAGCTCTACGCAGCGCTATTCGTAGCCGCGCGGAATCCTCTGATGCCAATCCGTCTCGCGTTGATACGCATGCGCGACATTGAGCAGCTTCGCCTCCGCGAAATGCGGCCCGATGATCTGCAGCCCGACGGGCAGTCGGTTCACGAACCCGCAGGGAACGGAGATCGCCGGCAGCCCGGCGAGATTCGCGCCGATCGTGTAGATGTCGTTCAGATACATCGTGATCGGATCGTCCACCTTGGCTCCGATGTCGAACGCCGGACCAGGCGTAGTGGGTCCGATCAGCACATCGATTTCGCCGAAGGCGCGCGCAAAATCATTCGTGATCAGGCGGCGCACCTTTTGCGCCTGCAGGTAGTACGCATCGTAATAACCTGCCGAAAGCACATACGTACCGGTCATGATCCGACGCTTTACTTCCGCGCCGAACCCCTCGCCGCGCGACCTCTTATATAGATCCGTGAGATCGAGTGGATTTTCGCAGCGGTAGCCGAAGCGCACTCCGTCGAACCGCGAAAGGTTCGATGAACATTCGGCCGGCGCAACCACATAGTACGTCGGCACGGACAGCGGCAGGTTCGGCAGACTCACTTCACGAAGGTTCGCGCCGAGCTTCTCGCACACGCTCAACGCGTCGCGTACAAGCCGCGCGCTGTCCTCGTCCAAACCTTTCTCGAAAAACTCTTTTAGCAGGCCGATCTTCAGCCCAGCGAGCGGCTGCTCCAGCGCGCCGACGTAATCAGGCACGGGCGCATCCACGCTGGTTGAATCCCGTGGATCGAAACCCGCCATCGCGCCAAGCAACATGGCCGCATCGCGCGCAGACAACGTCAACGTACCGGCCTGATCGAGACTCGAGGCGAAGGCGACCATGCCGTACCGCGACACGCGGCCATACGTCGGCTTCAGGCCGGTGAGCGAAGTGAGCGCGGCCGGCTGGCGTATCGAGCCCCCGGTGTCCGTGCCCGTGGCGGCCGGCGCGAGTCGCGCTGCAACCGCCGCCGCGGAACCGCCCGAGGAGCCGCCCGGCACTTTCGCCGGATCCCACGGATTGCGCACCGGGCCATACCAGCTCGTCTCGTTGGACGAGCCCATCGCGAATTCGTCCATGTTCGCCTTGCCAAGCATGATGACGCCAGCCTGCGACAGTCGCTCGACCACAGTCGCGTCGTACGGCGCGACGAAGTTCGACAACATCCGCGAGCCGCACGTCGTCAACACGCCGTCGGTGCAGAAGATGTCCTTGTGCGCAAGCGGCAAGCCCGTCAGCGACGTCGCCCGCCCGGCCGCGATGGCCTCATCCGCCCGAGCCGCCGCGACGAGCGCCTGCTCGCCCGTCACCGTAATGAAAGCATTGAGCGCAGGATTGAGGCGCTCGATGCGCGCAAGAAAGTGCTTCGTCAGCTCGACGCTCGAGAAGCGCCTGGCTTGCAGTCCTGCGCTCAGCTCGGCAAGCGTCAGATGATGCAGTTCGCTCATGTGGAGGATTGCGTTTGTCCGTTGAGGATTGACAGGGCGGTTCCGATGCGGCTTTCCGACGGCGACTGACGGGCGGCCGCAAACGCAGGGCTTATTCGATCACCTTGGGTACAAGGTAAAGTCCAGCCTCAGTCCGCTGCGCATTACGCTGATACTTCTGGTGCTGATCGCAGTCGAGGGCCTCGTCCGGCCGCATACGCTGCACCTGATCGGCGAGCGGGTGCGCCATCGGCTGGACGGATGCGGTATCCGTCGCATTGAGCTGCTCCACGAAGTTCAGGATCTTGGACAGGCTGTCCACATAGACCGGCAGCTCGCTTTCGGCGAGCGCAAGACGCGCAAGATGCGCGATGTTCTCCACATCGTGACGGGTGAGACTCATGCATTGAACCTGCGTCGATAAGCTACCAGCGAGAGGGCGACCGACTCATCCGCGGGTCGCGTTCGGCGAGCGCACGAAATCACGGAAAAAAGCCGCAAAAAACCGCGCGCAATCATACACCTTCAGCTTGTGCTATGTCCTACCCATTGCTAGAGTACCGCAACTTTTTGCCCCTACTTCCGCCGGCGTTCGCCTCACGACAACCATGTTCAAAAACTTGCGAGGATATTTTTCGAACGACCTGTCGATAGATCTGGGCACCGCGAACACACTCATCTATGTCCGTGGCAAAGGCATCGTGCTGAACGAGCCCTCGGTGGTCGCGATTCGGGAGGAACCCGGCCGCGCCGGCAAGAAGATCGAGGCAGTCGGTCAAGAAGCCAAGAACATGCTCGGCCGCACGCCCGGGCACATCACGGCTATCCGTCCGATGAAAGACGGCGTCATCGCCGACTTCACGGTCACGGAGAAAATGCTCCAGTACTTCATCGAGAAAGTTCACGGCAACCGCCTCATGCGTCCGAGTCCGCGTGTGCTGATCTGCGTGCCCTACGGGTCGACGCAGGTGGAGCGCCGCGCGATCCAGGAGTCCGCTGAAGGCGCTGGCGCACGCTGGGTGCGTCTCATCGAGGAGCCCATGGCGGCCGCCGTCGGCGCCGGTCTTCCGGTGCACGAGGCGCGCGGGTCCATGGTGCTCGACATCGGCGGCGGCACATCGGAGGTCGCGGTCATCTCCCTGAACGGCATCGTCTACGCATCCTCGGTGCGCATCGGCGGCGACCGTTTCGATGACGCGATCATCAACTACGTGCGACGCAACTATGGAATTCTGATCGGGGAGGCCACCGCCGAGAAGATCAAGATCGAGATCGGGTCCGCGTACCCCGGACAGCAGGTCAACGAAATCTCCGTCAAGGGCCGCAATCTCTCCGAGGGCGTGCCGCGCAGCTTCACCTTGAATTCGAATGAAATTCTCGAAGCGCTGCAGGAGCCTCTCGCCGGCATCGTCGGGGCCGTCAAGGTGGCCCTCGAGCAAACGCCGCCCGAACTGGGCGCGGACGTCGCCGAACGCGGAATCGTGCTGACAGGCGGCGGCGCGCTGCTGCGCGACATCGACAAGCTGCTCATGGAAGAGACCGGACTGCCGGTCGTCGTCTCAGAGGACCCTCTTACCTGCGTGGCCCGCGGGGGCGGGCGCATGCTCGAACTCATCGACGAGCACGGCCCCGCGCTGTTCAACCTGGAGTAAATTTAGTCCAGGGAGCTGCGGACACATGGGATTCGAGAACATCTTCGCAGATCCTGTGTCCGGCACGGCGACATCGTCGCTTCGCTACGGGCCCGCGCAGCGCCGTCCGCGTCTCGACTCTCAGGCGTCCAGCTTGCTTTGGTCACGTTAACTTCCGACAGCCGTCCCATCATCGGCCGCGGTCCGCCGCTCGGCGCCGGTTTTTTCTTTTTGGGCGTCCTGGCGGTGACTGTGATGTTTTTGGATCACCGCGGCGGCTACCTCGAGACTGCGCGCCTGTGGATGAGCGCCGCCGCCCACCCTCTGTACATTGCGGTGCAGGCGCCTTCGGACGCCTGGTCATTGCTCATCGATAGCTTCAGCGACCGCGAGCGCCTGCGAAAGGAGAACGCCCGTCTTTCGGAGCAACTGCGGCAGGCCCGCGTCAAGCTGCTCCAGTTCGAATCGCTGCACGAAGAGAATCGCAGGCTTCGGGGCATGCGCGAGGCCTCGGCGGGCATCGCTGCACGCACGCTGATCGCAGAAATCATTAACGTCGACGTCGACCCGTTCCGCCATCGCGTGCGCATCAACAAAGGCGCTGACGACGGGGTGTTCAAGGGTCAGCCCATCCTCGATGCGTTCGGAATCGTAGGTCAGGTCGTGCGGGTCGAGAAGTACACTTCGGTCATCATTCTGATCACCGACGCGGCCCATGCGATTCCCGTGCAGGTGAATCGCAACGGCATCCGGTCCATCGCGGTCGGCGCCGGCGAGCTCGGAAGACTGAGCCTTCCATTCATGACGGTGGAGTCTGACGTGAAGGTTGGGGACCTGCTCGTATCTTCGGGCCTCGATGGAGTGTTTCCGACGGGCTATCCGGTCGCAGCCGTAACTAAAGTCGAGCGCGACCCGGCGGAGACGTTCGCGCTGGTGGAGGCTAAACCGCTCGCTCAGCTCGACCGCGACCGCGAAGTCCTCCTGCTGTGGGTCGACAAACCGGCCGCTGCACCGGCAGCTGGGCCCGTGCAGAGCTCGATCGAGCCATGACCCGAACGCCAGTCGTTGACGCCCGCATCGAGGAGGCGCCATGAGCGACGGACGCATCAGCCGTTGGCGTGTCACAGTTACGGTAATCGTCGCGTTGATCTTCACGGTCATTCCGCTGCCGGCGGCGCTCCAAGCGGCCCGGCCAGACCTGTTGCTTCTGCTGGTGATCTATTGGGCGTTGAGCGCACCGCGCATCGCTGGGCTGACGTTCGCGTGGATCTGCGGGCTCGCGATCGATTTGCTGACGGGGGTGCTTCTGGGTCAGCACGCGCTCGCGTTTCTTTGCGTCGCCTTTCTGACGCACAAGTCCCAACTGCGAATGCGCCTCTTCCCCATCTGGCACCAGACCCTGACCGTGTTCGCTCTGCTCGTGTTGTATCAATTCGTGGTTTTCTGGATCGACGGCGTCATCGGCGACCCGGTCACGACTTGGCGGCGCTGGATACCGATATTCACAGGGGCGCTGCTCTGGCCGGTAGTGGTCACGGTGTTGGACAAAGCCCATGAGAACGCGGGCCGCCGGCGCCGCTCAGCGCAGAAATGAGGTTTAGGCGCATAGTTTAGTCACCCATCCGCATAACATAGGATCTTCCAATCTCTGGCCGGCGCCCGTCGCCGACTTGCCACAGCCCTCCATGCTCCGCTCCGTTCGCATCAAGGACCACCATGCCGAACAGCATCTGTTCGACCGGCGCGCCATTGCCGCTGCGATAGTGATGCTTCTGGCGCTGGGCTCTGTGATTGGCCGGCTGTTCTGGCTGCAGGTCGTCCAATACGACTATTTCGCCGACCTCTCGCAAGGCAA
>DATAFY010000456.1:0-3279 GCA_036257205.1 Steroidobacter sp.
TGTCGATGCGGTCCATCACCCCGCGCAGCTCATGGGTGCCGCGGCCGCGCTCGCCGACGAAGCCCGTCGCGTGCGAATCGTCGACCATCACCAACGCGTCGTAACGATCCGCCAGATTACAAATGTCCTTCAGTCGAGCGATGACGCCGTCCATCGAAAATACGCCGTCGGTCGCGATCAGTCGAACGCGGCAGTTCGAGGCCTCCTTCAGGCGCGTCTCGAGCTCGTTCAGATCGTTGTTCGCATATCTGAAGCGCTGCGCCTTGCACAGCCGAATGCCGTCGATGATGCTCGCGTGATTCAGCGCATCGGAGATCACCGCGTCCTGTTCATCGAGCAACGTCTCGAACAACCCTGCGTTCGCATCGAAGCACGATGAATAAAGAATCGTGTCTTGCGTGCCCAGAAAACGGCTCAGCCGTTCTTCCAGCTCCTTGTGGATGCTCTGCGTGCCGCAGATGAAGCGCACCGAGGCCATACCGTAACCGTAGCGATCAAGCGCCCGTTGCGCGGTTTCGCGAACCGAGGGGTGATTTGCGAGCCCGAGATAGTTGTTTGCGCAAAGGTTCACGACCTCCCGTCCGTCCGCCACTCGCACGAGCGCCTGTTGCGGGGACGTCAGTACGCGCTCGGGCTTGAACAATCCTTGTGAGTGCAGCGCAGCAAGCTCGCTGCGAAGCCGATCGAAAAACGCCTGCTTCACGGTTCGCTGTCTCCGTGCGTGGAAAGGGAACGATTGTGCCACTCCCACGACAGTTCGTGGCGCGTGCGCTGAGTGTGGCAGTCGCCGTCGGTCCCTCGGCTCGCCCACGCGGGTCAGTGATCGCGCCTCCGAGCCGGCGATTCACGAGTGGTTGATCCCCGCCGCTGCGAAGGCGCTGCAGCAAACGAATGGCCGCGCTCATGTCGGCTGGCCGATGTGCGCCAGAGGCTGAGGCTCAGGGCCTTCACCGAGCGCCTGCCTCAGTCGATCGCGTTCGGCCGCCGACATGTGCAGGCCCAGCTTGGTGCGCCGCCAAAGAATGTCCTCGGCGCTGCACGCCCATTCGTTTGCGCGCAGATACTCCACTTCGGCTTGCGTCAGGCCGGCGCCGAACTGTTCTCCGAGATCTTCGGGACGCTGCGCCGATCCCAGAATGCGTTCGACGCGAGTTCCGTAAGCGCAAGCCAGTCGTCGAGCGTCCTGCGGCGTCAGGAACGCCCAACGTCGACGCATCTGCGCAAGAAAGGCCTCGAAATCGGCGCCGGGCAGGTCGCCGCCAGGCAATGCGCGGCGATCCGTCCAGCCGCGCTCGTCGCCGCCGGCGTGAGGATGCAGTTTTCTCAAGGCGGTTTCAGCGAGCCGGCGATAAGTCGTGATCTTGCCCCCGAATACCGACAAAATGACTGGCCCGTCGCGACGGCGATCGAGTTCCAGTCGATAGTCGCGCGTCACCTTTGATGCCTCGGCCGACTCATCGTCCAACAAGGGGCGCACGCCTGCATAACTCCAGCGCACGTCCTGCGGGGAGATGCTCGTGGTGAAGTAGGCGTTCACCGTCTCGCACAGGTAAGCGACTTCCTCCGGCGAGATGTGCGCCTGCGCGGGATCTCCCCGAAAGGGAATGTCCGTTGTGCCGATGAGTGTGAACTGGCGTTCGTAGGGGATGGTGAAGACGATGCGGCCGTCCACATTCTGCAGCATGAACGCGTGATCACCCCGATACAGTCTCGGCGTCACGATGTGGCTGCCTTTCACCAGTCGCACTTGCGACGCGACGTCCATATCGGACACCGAGCGAAGCACTTGCTCCACCCAAGGCCCCGCCGCGTTGACGAGCGCTCGCCCGCGCAGCTGAAACGTTGCTCCCGTGCGCCGTGAGACGCATTGCGCGACCCACAAGCCGTTTTCTACGCGCGCGGAAAGAAAGCGAACGCGCGTGTGGATGGCGGCGCCTCGTTCTGCCGCATCCAACGCGTTCAGCACGACGAGGCGGCTGTCGTCGACGCAGCAATCGGCGTACGCAAATCCATGCTCCAAGCCTGGCCTCAGCGGCCCATAGCGCTCGGCTGTTAGTCGCACGGGACGGGAAGCGGGCAGACGTTTGCGTCCTCCGAGGCGATCGTAGAGAAAAAGGCCTGCGCGGATCTGCCACCGCGGGCGCACCCCCGCGAGATGGGGCAGGACGAACTGCATGGGATGAATGATGTGCGGTGCGATCGCGAGGAGTCGTTCACGTTCGATCAGCGCTTCGCGCACGAGGCGGAACTCGAAAAGCTCCAGGTAGCGCAGCCCGCCATGAATCAGTTTGGTGCTCGCCGATGAAGTGGCCGCGGCGAGATCCGCCTGCTCGATGAGCGCCGTTTTCAGTCCTCTGCCCGCGGCGTCGCGCGCGATTCCAGCGCCGTTCACCCCGCCGCCGATGATGATCAAATCGAGACAGTGGCTGTTCGTCGCAGATGGCGGTGTACGCATGCGGCCCGTAAGGTTGAGATCGCTCGGGAGACGATAGCAGCGATGCGTCGCATGAGGAATCGCGATGCGGCGAGAGGCATGCGGAAGCGGATCGCCCGATGCCAGGCGCCGAGATCGCAGACCGAACGCGCAGATTTAAAGATGTTGGGGGGATCGTCCGCCGGCCGATGCTCCTTTACACTCGGGGGCTATGAGTAGTGAGCGCCATCATACGGCGGACGCACTGCGCATCGACAAGTGGCTCTGGTGCGCGAGATTCTTCAAGAGCCGCGCGCAGGCGACCGAGGCCGTCAACGGCGGCCGCGTTCATGTGAACGGTGAGCGGGTCAAGCCATCGCGATTGGTGCACGTGGAGGACGTTCTTGAGATCACGCGCGATGCAGCGTGCATCGAGGTCGTGATCCAAGGAATCCCGTTGCGCCGCGGTCCCGCGAGTGAGGCGCGCGTTCACTATGTAGAGACGCCGCAAAGCATCGCGGCAAGCGAGGCGCGTCGGGAGCGTGCGCGTCTCGCCCCGCCCGCGCCCGAAGGCCGTCCCGACAAACACGCGCGACGCATCCTTCGCGGTCTGCGCCGCCGAGAGAGGGAGTGATGGCGCATGGCCGATCGCAAACGCACTTGATACTCGCCTCCATGAGGCTCGCGCACCTCGTTTCTGGCGGAGCGCCGTAAATGAAGAAATGGGCCCCTCGCGCCTTCATTGCCGCCGGCAGCCTCCTGGGAGGCAGCCCCGCCGTGGGCGGCGGGGGCGTGCGTTCTCTCCGAATCGGATGAGCCTGGTTCCGGCGAAGGGCTTGCATGCACAAGGGCGCCTGTCCTCGTGC
>DATAFY010000437.1:0-5740 GCA_036257205.1 Steroidobacter sp.
TCGGCGCTTTACCGGTGGTTCGCGGCGATGAACTGCTTGGCATCGTTTCCGAGCGCGACTACGCTCGTAAGGTCATCCTGCTCGGACGCTCGAGCACCGACACGCCGGTCTGGCAAATTATGAGCTCACCGGTCACGACAGTGACGCCGGACGAGTCGGTGCATCGTTGTATGGAGATCATGACGGAGCAACGCTTTCGCCACCTGCCGGTGCTCGAACGCGGCATGCTCGTCGGCATGATCTCCATCGGCGATCTGGTGAAAGCGGTGATCGAAGAGCAACAGCATACGATCGACCAGCTCGAGCGCTACATCGCCGGGTGACTTTGCGCGAGCGCGGGCCGGCCGCGCGTGAAACTCGCAGCGCCCTACGCGCTGACGCTGGCGGCCGCCATCGAATCGTCGAGCACGCCCTTTCGCAGGGCGCGATTCACCGCGCTCAACACCGCAAGGAGCGAGGCCGTCACGATGTTCTCGTGAACGCCGACCCCGAAGAGCGTGGTGCGCGCCGACGTTGTAATCTCCACGAAGCAAACCGCGCGCGCATTGCTCCCCGATCCCATTGAGCGCTCCTCATACGAGAGCACGTCAAAGCGCAGCCCGAGCGCGTCCACGATCGCGTCGATGGGGCCGTTGCCCTCGCCGTGAAGCACCGCGCCCTGGCCGTCGCATTTGACCCGCAGCGTGAGGCGCTCGGCGTCCGCCTCGCGCGTCAACGCCTGATGTCCCACATAGACGTACGCTCCCTCGTTCCCGAGGTATTCGCGTTCGAAGAGGGACCAGATCTGTTGCGACGTAAGCTCTTTGCCCGTCGCGTCGGCGACCGCCTGCACCACCTGACTGAATTCGATTTGCAGCCGGCGCGGCATGGCGAGGCCGTAGTCGCGCTCGAGCAGATAGGCGACGCCTCCTTTGCCGGATTGACTGTTCACACGGATGACAGACTCGTAAGTCCGCCCGACGTCGCGGGGATCGAGCGGCAGATAGGGAACTTCCCACAGCTCCCCGTCGCAGCGTACGGCGAGACCCTTCTTGATGGCGTCCTGATGCGACCCGGAGAACGCCGTGAACACCAGATCGCCCACGTAGGGATGTCGTGGGTGAATAGGCAGCTGGTTGCAGTGCTCTGCACAACGCGCCGCCTCATTGATGTTCGAGAAGTCCAGGCCCGGGTGTACGCCCTGCGTATAGAGATTCAAGGCCAGGGTGACGATGTCCACATTGCCCGTGCGTTCGCCGTTGCCGAACAGCGTGCCTTCAACGCGCTCAGCGCCCGCCATGATGGCGAGTTCGGCGGCGGCGACTGCGGTTCCGCGGTCGTTGTGCGGATGGACGCAGAGGATGATTGCGTCCCGATAGGCCACGCGCCGGCCGAACCATTCGATCTGATCGGCATAGATGTTCGCCGTGGCCATCTCGACCGTCGCGGGCAGGTTCAAGATCACCTTGCGATCGCGGGTGGGCCGCCAAACTTCCAGCACGGCGTCGCAAATCTCCACCGCGAAGTCCAGCTCCGTGCCTGTGAAGCTCTCCGGACTGTACTGGAACGTCCACTCGGTTTCCGTTTGATGCGCCGCGTGATCGCGCACGCATCGTGCGGCCTGAACCGCAATCTCGATGATCCCCGGACGGTCCAGACCGAACACAACGCGGCGCTGCACCGTCGAAGTCGAGTTGTACAGGTGAACGATGGCTCGGCGCACGCCCCGCAAAGACTCGAACGTACGCTCAATCAACTCGGGGCGGGCCTGCGTGAGAACCTGCACTGTCACATCATCGGGAATCAGATTCTCCTCGATGAGCTCGCGCACGAACTCGAAGTCGGTCTGCGATGCGGCCGGAAAGCCGATCTCGATCTCCTTGAATCCCGTTTTCACGAGCAGATCAAACATCCGGCGCTTGCGCACGGCGTCCATGGGTTCGATCAACGCCTGATTGCCGTCGCGCAGATCGACGCTGCACCACATGGGCGGGCGTGCGATGACGCGATCCGGCCACGTGCGATCGCGCAAGCCAATAGGCTGAAACGGACGGTACTTGGTAAAGGGATCCTCGAGCATCTTTCCAATCCTTAAAGTGTATGGCCGCAATGAGCGACCGCTGAACGCGGCAGCGGTTTGCAGAGAGAGTTGATGAGAGCGCCAGTCCCTGGCGAGAGGAGAGATGTCTTGCGTCTAGCGACGCAGGTGCAGGCGCGCACGCAGCAGCTCACTGCCGAAGAAAGGCAGCGCGGGCAATTGCTGAGTCGTACGCATGGCGTGAATCTAACAGTACGCGAATCCGAAAGGCAATATTGGCGCTCCTTGCTTAGCCGCCGCGAGCCGGCTGAGCCGCCAAAAACGACGCGATGCCCTGAGCGGGTCGGCGATTTGCGACCGCCGCCTTCCTTCGGAGGTTCATTGGCCTGACTGTGCGTGGGAGTGCACCCGCAGGAGAGTCGTGGCCGGCCTCGGCTCAGTCGCTCCATGCAGCGCTCTTCACGACTTCTTCACGCGCTCGCTTACCCTGCGATCACGGCCGCCGGGCACCGTGCTCTGCGTGAACGCGAGGTACAACGCCGCTCACTGGCCGCAGCCCCCGAAGCATCCCTGTGTCACCCCACGGGGCCGCGCAGATATGACGAGAGCGTCGGCTCTCTCCGACCGGAACCCACTGTGGAGCTTATCTCATGAACTTTCATTCCAATCTCGTTGGCGCGTTGGACGCGCTGATACTGGCGCTCGCTGCGCTCGTGACCGTTGCACTGCTGATGTCGCTCGTGAATCCCTCATTTGACGCCGCCAGCCGTACGGCGCGGGCGACAGCGGCTTCGTCCGTCGCTGTTGAAGCTGCGCCGTCGGTCAGGACCTGACCCCATGCAGTCTCATTAAGCAGCGTATTCCTTTACGTCATTAACTCGGCGGGTTGCCGACGCCGACCTCGCTCGACGGCGAGCTGCGCAGCCGCGGAGCGCGGCTCTTACGTCGATCTCGCGCCGCCCGGCCTCGCCGTGCAGCAACAGCGTGACGGCGGACCCGGCGTTCAAGCGGTGGTTCGCTTGTCTTGTGTCTGAAATCGCCGCTCGCAGAGCCGCGATGTACGACTGGGTAGCGCATTTTGCGTTGGCGCTCGCCGCCTCCGCGTACATTTTCATGGGGCCCTTTGTAGGAGCGCGACCTCAATGAGGAACATGCACCAGACGACGAGAACTATCGCAAGCGCGCCGATGCGCTTTGCCGTCCTTCAAAATCAGGTCGAGCCTCAGTCGGCGAACGTGCGCAGCCAGTCGCGTGAGCGATCGCCGTACACTAAGAAATGCGGATTCAGCACGTCGGGTTTGGCGTTATAGCGCAGCGGAGCCCCATTGAGTTGGACGACCGCCC
Source organism: Steroidobacter sp. (assembly GCA_036257205.1). Lineage (GTDB taxonomy): Bacteria > Pseudomonadota > Gammaproteobacteria > Steroidobacterales > Steroidobacteraceae > Steroidobacter. The sequence continues at coordinate 3,362 of DATAFY010000437.1, forward strand.
CGCCCGCGGCCTCCACCACCGCCTGCGCTGCGGCCGTATCCCACTCGCTGGTCGGTCCGAAACGCGGGTAGAAATCGGCGCTGCCTTCGGCGACGAGACAGAACTTCATCGAGCTGCCGCAGGCGACGAATTCGTAAGGTTCGAGCTTCGGCAGATAGCGCTCGAGGACGTTGTCTGGGTGGGAGCGACTGGCCACGATGCGCAACGGCGTCGCCGCCGGCGTGCGTACGCGTATCGGTTGCGCCTGCGACCCCTGATGACGGAACGCTCCGCCTTGCACGACGCCGCTGAAGGCCAGCCGCTTCACGGGCAGCTGCACCACGCCAAGCGCCGGCGCGTGCCGCTCGATCAGTGCGATGTTGACGGTGAATTCCCCGTTGCGTGAGATGAACTCCTTCGTGCCGTCCAGCGGATCGACGAGCCAGTAGCGGTCCCAACGCCGGCGCTCCTCGAACGCAATGGCGCTCGCCTCCTCCGATAGGACGGGCACCCCTGGGGTGAGCGCATGCAAGCCGTCCAGAATGATGTCGTGTGCGCGCAGATCCGCAACCGTGAGCGGCGAGCGATCATCCTTGGTCATCGCCTCGAACTGCTGCGCATACACTTGCAGGATGGCGTCGCCGGCGCGATCCGCCAGCGACAGCACCTGCGGTAAGAGACCTGTGAGCTCGGACATCGAACGGACCGCGTTGCCTAAAGTCCCGAGAGTTCGTCCGCGGAGTGCAGCATGCCGATCTCGCGCAATCTCGTGAGGATCTGTTCGGCGGCCTCTTCCGGCGACTGCAGCGCCGTCTGCAGGTGAACTTCGGCGTTCTCCGGGGGTTCGTAGGGAGAGTCGATGCCCGTGAAATTCTTGAGCTCGCCCCGGCGCGCTTTCTTGTAGAGGCCCTTCGGATCGCGCTTTTCCGCCTCTTGCAGCGGCGTATCCACGAAGACCTCGAAGAACTCGCCGGGCTCCATCAGCATGCGCGCGAGCCGGCGTTCGGAACGAAACGGCGAGATGAACGAAACGAGCACGATCAGCCCTGCGTCCACCATCAGCTTCGCCACTTCCGCCACGCGCCGGATGTTCTCGACGCGGTCTGCGTCGGTGAATCCGAGGTCTTTGTTGAGGCCATGCCGAACGTTGTCGCCGTCCAGCGTGTAGGTGTGCCGGCCGAGCGCATGCAGACGCTTCTCGACGATGTTCGCGATCGTCGACTTGCCGGCGCCTGACAGACCGGTGAACCAAAGCACGCACGCGCGTTGACCCTTCAGCGCCGCCCGCGCATGCCTGTTCACATCGAGCGCCTGCCAGTGGATGTTTTCGGCGCGTCGCAGCGCGAACGTCAGCAAACCCGCGCCCACAGTGTCGTTCGACAACTTGTCTATCAGGATGAAACCGCCGGTTTCCCGATTCTCCACGTAGGGGTCGAAGGCGATCGGTTGATCGAGACTCAGATTGCACACGCCGATCTCGTTCAAGTCGAGCTGCCTGGCCGCGAGGTGCTCGAGCGTGTTGACGTTCACCTTGTACTTCGGCGCTGTTATGGAGCCGGTCACCGTGCGCGAGCCGATCTTGATGAGATACGGTCGACCGGGGAGCATGGGCTCCTCGTGCATCCATATGATCGTCGCCTGAAACTGGTCTGCGACGCTCGGCGGAGCATCCGCGGCTGCAAGCACATCCCCGCGGCTCACATCGACCTCGTCCGCCAACGTCAGCGTGATGGATTGGCCGGCGACCGCCTGCTGCAGATCGCCGTCGTGCGTCACGATTCTCGCCACGCGGCTGTGTTTCCCGGACGGCAGAACGCGCACGGCGTCCGCGACGCGAATCACCCCGCTCGCGACAGCGCCCGCAAACCCGCGGAAATCTTGATTCGGGCGATTGACCCATTGCACCGGCAAGCGGAAGGGCTTGCTGCGCAGGTCCTCCTCGATCTCCACCGACTCTAGGTAGCCCATGAGCGTCGGGCCGTCGTACCACGGCGTGCGCGCGCTGCGAGTGAGCATGTTGTCGCCCTTCAAGGCCGACAGTGGAATCGCGACCACGTCCTGCAGCGCGATCTGCTGCGCAAAGTCGCGGTACTCCTGCACGATCGCATCGAAGGTCTCCCGGGAGTAGCCGATGAGATCCATCTTGTTGACGGCCAGCACCACGCGCCGAATCCCCAGCAGCGACACGATGTAGCTGTGCCGCCGCGTCTGCGTGAGCACGCCTTTGCGCGCATCGACCAGAATGATGGCCGCGTCGGCCGTGGAAGCGCCCGTCACCATGTTGCGGGTGTACTGCTCATGCCCGGGCGTATCAGCCACGATGAACTTGCGCCTGTCCGTCGAGAAAAATCGATACGCCACGTCGATCGTGATTCCCTGCTCGCGTTCGGCCGCGAGACC
>DATAFY010000596.1:0-3234 GCA_036257205.1 Steroidobacter sp.
TTTGAATGCTGCGTGCAAGAAGGGGATGCGGGCCGCGGAGGCATTGCGACTTGAAGCGCGGCGGCTTGTCCGCTGCTTAAATCTATGCGCCATCCGCTGGCTTGCTGCGCCTCAGCTCCCGCCCGATCACGGCCCCGATCATGAAGCCCGCACCCGCGGCAATGCTGACGGCCGCCCACGAACTTAACTGAACATGGCGCGCTTTCGTGGCTCGGGTTTGTGAGCTGGCGACTGAGCGGCGGGCAACCGCTGTGCACAACTCGTCGATCAGGCCTTCCGCATCGCTGGCGTTCATTCTTCACTCCTGGTCCAACGAAGGCAGCTCACCCTAGACTGCTGAGATCCGGGAGCCAATCCGCGGAAGGTGAATGAGTATGTGTATGGATCCGGATGATGGGCGACTGCCGGCGCGACGTTGCGGCCTCAAGCATGGGGCTCGCAACTGTCGCAATATTGCGAATGAAACCCAATTGGGATCGCGATCAGCTGTTCGCCGGCGAAGCGCGCTGTAGAGTTCGCTTCATGCGCCTTGGACTGATCGCCTTCCTCGCTTTGTTTGCGCATATCGCCTCCAGCGAGGAGCGCAGCATGACAGTTACGGCGTCCGCTTATAACTCGACGCATGCGCAGACGGACTCCCAGCCGAACCGTGGGGCCTGGGGAGACCCGATTCAGCCGGGAATGAAAGTCATCGCCGTATCGCCAGATCTCCTCGAAGCGGGCCTGAGACGAGGAGTGCGGGTGCGCATTGATGGGTCCGAGGGCGAATGGACTGTACTGGATCGGACCCCGTCGAGATTGCGCAACCACATCGACATCTACATGGGCTTGGATATCCCCGCCGCTCGCAGGTGGGGTAAACGACACGTCGTGATCCGCTGGCGGACGCCCCAGGAAACGCGGGAAGGGCTTCCCGACGTAGACAGGTCAACTGCAACCAGCGCTGGCGGCTAGGGGCTGCTATGAGCGATGAGCGGCTACGAACCGTCCGCAGGCGGCTGCATGGCTGCACCGGCGGCGGTGCGCCGTCGCTTCGAGCCGATCAACGGCCGGTAAGGGCATCCCACCTCGTCTGGCGAATGTGACGGCCGTTGAAACTAGGCCGCGGGGCAAGGGATAGACTTAAAGCGCCATGCGAAAGCCACTGCGCAAGTCGTTGCTCTCCATCTTGACCCGCTTGGCCGCGGAGCCGGCCGCGCAGCGTCCAGTGCGGTCAGCGTCGGCTTTTCAGGCCGTGTCGATCCTCGGCGGCGTGCGCGTCTGCGACGCCGCAAGGCAGCTCGGCGCGAAGCGCTTCCTTGTGAAGCATGCACCCTCATTGCCATTGGCGGGCTGCACGATGCGCAACCAATGTCAGTGCCGCTATCTGAAGCACCACGACCGACGTACGGATCCGCGGCGTCTGTCGGATGCCGGCTTGCGCGTGATGATGTTCGACGGCAAGGAGCGGCGCTTCAGAAAAGGACGGCGTTCCACTGACTAATAGGGCGACATGGCGTTTCCGACGACTCGGTTGCGCTCGTCGCATTCGCTTCTCATCGGCGAGCGGCCGTTCACGGCGGCGACTCGCTCACGCAGCGCGGCGCACCATCGCAGGCGATCGCCTCCACGGCCGTGGCGGATCGGCTTTCATGTCCCCAGAAACGCCTGACGAACGTTGGGCCCATCGGGCGGTCTCTGAAGTCGATGTAAGCTTCGAGCGTGGCACGACGGTATCGAGCGTGTGAGTGGGCCTTTGCAGCAATCATTTGCGGGGAAGAGCGCCGTGTATTGCGCCGGTGATCTCACCATCGACACGGGCCGACTGAGCGTCTCGCGCGGCGCGCACGAAATTCCATTATCGAAGCTTTCTTTCGATTTACTGCTCGTATTGGTGCGCGCGGCGCCGAATGTTGTTTCCCTCGAGAAGTTGATGACTGAGGTTTGGCCGAGCCTCGTCGTCACGCCCGAGACGGTGAGTCAGCGCATCAAGCTGCTGCGCGATGCGCTGGCCGATGATCCTCGCGCGCCTCGCTATATCGCAGGTCTTCGAGGTCGCGGCTATCGGCTCATCGCGCCGGTCACGCGCGTTGAAACAGCGAGTCTCGTGGATGAACCGCGAGACCGGCCGGCTGAAGAGACTCAGAGCGCGGCGCCGCGGCGGTCGCCGCCAAGGCGTGCTTTATCGATGGCGGTGGTCTTGCTGGCGAGCGCGGTCTTGATCTCAGGCGTCGCGCTTCTGTCGTTGCAAACCGACGGCTGGTATTCAAAAGACTCGGCGCGTGCGTCGGTCAGGGCTTCCGCGCTGCCAGAGCACACCGTCGCAGTGCTCCCATTCGATGCGCTCAGCAGTGAAGCGTCGGATGAGATGCTTGCGCTCGGCGTCGCCGAAGGGCTTTTGCATCGACTCGCAAGCATTCGCGACCTTACGGTAATCGCTCGTTCTTCCTCTTTCGCGTTCCGCGGCGAGCAGATCGACGCCAGGGAGATAGGACGCCAGCTCAACAGCCGCTATCTCGTCGCCGGAGCGGTGCAACGCTCAGGGGATCGAGTGCGCGTCACAGCCCAGCTCATCGATGCGACCAATGGCGCGAACGTTTGGTCGTTGCGCTTCGATCGAGCCGAGACGGACATCTTGGACGCTGAAGACGAGATCGTCCACGGTGTGGCTCGAGCGCTGGAGGTGAGCCTCCATGAGGGGGCGCATCCGTTTGCACGCTTCGGCGCCGATGCGTATCTCTCATTTCTGCAAGGTAAAGCACTCATGACCAGCCGCAAAGCGGCGGACGCGGAGCGCGCCATCGAGCGTTTCTCGCGTGCGATCGAGCTCGCGCCGGATTTCGCCGCCGCCTACGTCGCGCTGGCGGATGCTCGCCTTCTTCTTGCGCACTTGACTGGTGTGGCCGACGTTTCGCCCGTCGTGGTCGCCGCTTACCACGAAGCGCAGCCGCTGCTGGACCGAGCTTTGCAGCTCGATGATTCGCTCGGAGAGGCCTACGTGCTGCGTGCGGATCTGAAGGACTACGCCGGAGATAAGGCCGGAGCGGAGGCGGACTTCCGCAAGGGACTGGCGTTGAGTCCGAACTACGGCGCCGGTTATGAACGCTTTGCGGGATTTCTCGAGCTACAAAATCGTACAGACGAAGCGCTCGCCGCGATCGACAGAGCGCGGATCGTGGATCCATTGACTCCGCGGAACCACTACATCAAAGCACTCATGCTCTACGGGCAGGGCGCGATTGACGACGCGGAAGG
>DATAFY010000001.1:0-2794 GCA_036257205.1 Steroidobacter sp.
GGGCCAGCTGGACCGCATAGTCCTCACGGACATAGCCGTTGGCGGCCTTCGGGTCCTGAGGCTGATCCGCGCGCGCGCGATGTTCCTCGACCAGCAACACCCCGCCCGGCTTCAGCGCGTCGTAGAAAACCTTGAACGCCTGTTCGGCGGCGCCTTGCGCCATCCAGTTGTGCACGTTTCGGAAGGTGAGCACGGCGTCCGCAGAGCCGGGGGGCGCCGCCTGAACGCTCGGGCTGAATTGCGTCACCCGAACCTTGCCGTACACGGTCTTGTCGGCGTTGAGCTTTTTTCGCCAATCGTCCATGCCGCGCGCCGACACCGCCGTGTAGTAGACGCCGTCGTCATGCAGGTAAGGTGCGAGGATCTCGGTCCAGTAACCGCCGCCCGGGGAAATCTCGAGGACGGTCATGTTCGGCCTGAGCCCAGCGAACTCCAGAACTTCCTGAGGGTGGCGGTATTTGTCGCGCGCAACGAACTGTTCTGAGCGATGTTCCGATGCGACGGCCCTGGCGAGCGCCTCGTCCTTGGCCAGGGCGCCCCACCAAGGTGCAGCGCCTAGCACGAGCGCGGCGATTAGATGCTGAATGCGCATGAGAGACTCCATTGCTGAGCGTCGGCCGTGAATAGGCGAATTTACCAAACACGACTCTGGGCGCGCATCGCGGATGCTGAGCGGGCGGCGCGCGAGCCGCTATTGGTGACAACGCCTGCGTGGACGGGTTCCCTGTCGCCCGTCTAGGATTCGCGCACTCGAACGCACTGCGCCAACCGAAGCCCTCGATGATCCCGATATCCGCCCGTGCGCTGGGGGTAGTTTTCTTTTGCAGCGCAACCAGCCAGCTCGCGTGCGCCGCCGGGCCGCTTGCGCTCACGGAATGTCGACTGGAGAGCGCCGCTGCGCCCGGCGGGGCGGCGGCTCGCTGCGGCCGCTATCTCGTACACGAAAACCAGAACGACCCGACAAGCCGCGAATTGCGGATTCACGTGGCGGTCGTTCCGGCCTTGCGTCTGCGTGCGCGCCCCGATGCGCTCTTCATTCTAAGCGGCGGACCTGGCCAGGCAGCGAGCGACTTCTACCTGACCGTCGCACCGGCTTTTGCCCGCATCCGCCGTGATCGCGACATCGTAATCGTGGATCAGCGCGGGACCGGTCGATCGAACCGGCTCGACTGCGCATTGCCGGACGAAGGCGAGCTGGCGGGGCTAGACACCGAGCGCTTGCAGCAGGCAGTGCGCGCCTGTCTACGAACCCTGCCGGGGAATCCGCGCTATTACACCACCAGCATCGCTGTACGCGATCTCGATGAGATACGCGCGGCCTTAGGCTACGAGACGATCTCTTTGTATGGCGTGTCGTACGGCACGCGCGTGGCGCAGCACTACATGCGTCGCTATCCGAATCGCGTGCGTAGCGCGATTCTCGACGGCGTCGTACCTCCCGACCTGCCGCTCGGGCCGGACATCGCCCTCGCGGCCCAGCACGCGCTGGATGCGACCCTGGCGCGGTGCGCCGCGGAAGCGCCATGCAGCGCCGCGTTTCCTGATATCGCCGAGCGCTTCGAGGTCTTGCGTAAGGACCTGCGGCGGCATCCGATCGAAACCTGGGTCCCCGATCCGTTGACCGCGCAGCCGATCCGCACTGCGCTCGGAGAGCAGCAGCTGAGCGCCGCGGTTCGCCTGCTGAGTTACTCCGATGAGAGCGCATCGATCCTGCCGCTGTTGATACATGAAGCTCAGGCGGCGGCGCGCCCGCAGGCGCTGGCAGCGCACTACCTCATGACTCGGCGAGCGCTGCAGGAGCAACTCGCTCAGGGCATGCACTTCTCCGTCGTGTGTAGTGAAGATGCGCCGCGCTGGGCGCACGCGCATGTGCAGCAGGCCGCGATCGAGCGAGCGTACATGGGCGCCGAATTCATGCAGGCCATGCGCGCGATTTGTGGTTTGTGGCCGCGAGGACCCGTCGATGAGCAGTTCGGCGCGCCGCTCAAGAGCGCCGTTCCGACTCTTCTACTGTCCGGGGGCAACGATCCGGTCACGCCGGCCAGTTACGCGCTTCGCGTGCTGCCGGGATTTGCGCATGCGAAGCACCTTGTGCTGAAGGCGCAGGGTCATGGGCAGATCGACGCCGGCTGCGTGCCGCGCGTCGTCGCGGATTTCATCGCGGCAGGGTCGGTTGTGGGCCTGGACGCCGCGTGCGTTCAAAACGTAGCGCCGACGCCTTTCATGTTGTCGCTGACGGCGCCTTCACCATGATTTTCGTCGAAGGCCTGCAAAAACGCTTCGGGTCTGTCCAGGCGCTGCATGATGTTTCGTTTCAGGGCGGCGATGGGCGGATCGTGGGTTTGCTCGGTCACAACGGCGCCGGCAAATCAACCAGTCTGCGCGTGTTGAGCACGGTTCTGCGCGCCGATGGGGGCCGTGCGCTGGTCGACGGTCATGATTGCGCATTGGCGCCGCTGAAGGTGCGTCAGCGCCTTGGCGTGTTGCCGCATGGGAGCGGTCTGTACGCGCAGCTCTCCGGGCGCGAGAACATTGCTTATTACGCGAAGATGCACGGCCTGCGCGGAGCGGACGTCAAACGGTCCGTAGACGAGTGGATCGACAGATTGGGGCTGCAGTCCGTGGCGGACCGCCGGGCGAAGGGCTATTCACAAGGCGAGCGCCTGAAAGTGGCGCTGGCCCGCGCGCTCGTGCACCGGCCGCAGACGATCATTCTGGATGAGCCGACCAGCGGCCTCGACGTGAACGCCGTACGCATGCTGCGCGAGGTGCTGCGCGAACTTCGCGCAGCAGG
>DATAFY010000167.1:0-2805 GCA_036257205.1 Steroidobacter sp.
GGCGGCTGTCGTGGAAGCGTCCCTGCCGTCCGATGCGCCGCGCAGGAACTGGAGTGTGGCTGCCGGCGCCGCCCTGAGCCTGACGCCAGATCTCGATTTCATGTTTCTGTGGTGGCTGGATCTCGGCCGTGACTGGCACCGAGGCTTTACACATTCCATCCTGTTCGCACTCGGCGCGAGCGCCGTGTTGTACCTCGTGCGCAGCAGGCGAGGAATGCGCGAGGGCGTCGCAATGATGCTGGCGTTGCTTTCTCATTGCGTGCTGGATTTCCTTACAAGCACGCGCAGCGCGGGCGTGGCGCTTCTGTGGCCGTTTTCGAGCGAACGGCACGGACTCGGCTGGACGCAGCTGCTTGAACCCGAGATTACTGCGTCGACGCTGCGGGACATCATCAGTACGGCGTCGCGCATCTCGTTGCTCGAAGCTGCAATGTTCCTGCCGATCTTTACGTTTGCTTGGTTCGCGAGACACCGCCTCCTCTTGCGCCAGAGCGCGTAGCTTTGGCTACTGCACGGCAGGCCGAGGCAAGGAGTCATTGGCAGGCTCCCTCGATGACTTGTTGAGGGCTGCTTGCAGCCCAATGACGCCCAACACAGTTGCCGAGGCGAGCGCGACCGGCCAGGCGGGTACGCCATACCTCAGAATGAAATGCGTCAGCAAGCCATAGAACATCACGGAGCCGAACGCTGGCGCTGCGAACAACACGAGATCGTAACGACTCCGCCAGAATCCGTAACAGAGCGCGCACAACAGCAGCGGAAAGGGAAGAAAGGCGCCTCGCCAGAGGAACGGCGGCGTTGCGGCGAGATGACGCCACGGGTGATGGCGGATTCGATCTAGCGCTTGAGTCTGAAGAACTTCGTCGGCCGCCAGTTCGGGTTGGGGATGTCCCGCGGCTTGGAATTGTCGGCGCAGTTGGTTTCGCTCCGCGCGCGTCTTGTAGTAGAACGAAACGGCGTCCTCGGGCCGCCCGGCTCTCTGTGCGGCGACGTCGTCCGCATGGAAATCCGAATCGCTTCTGTTCAGACGCTGCAAACGGCCACCGCGCATGAGATCCTTGGGGCCGAACCCAAGCAATGATCCCACGAGGGGTCGCAAGGGCTTCGGCGCCCAGACATAGAAGGCCCCGCGGTATTCCAGCGGCGTCATGTCGTTCTTCACAGCGCGCAGAATCAGAATAGCCCCTGCGCGATCGGTGATCTCGAGGGTCCCGAATTCGCGCCAGTTGCGGTAAAGCCAGGGCGACAACACTGCGGCAAAGGAAAAGATCAGCAGCGCCAGTCCGGCAAAACGAATTCCCAAACGCTGCCGCACCGCTTGGAACAGCTGCACAGCCAGCAGCGCACAGACGAGTCCTGCAAACACGTAAAGAAATGACGCCTTGATAAGTGCGAGCGCACCGAACGCCGCGCCTGCGAGCGCCGCATACGCCAGCTGGAGAGGACGCGTCACTGCAGCGACCAGCGCGGCGGACGCAGCCATCAGCACGCCCGCGGCCGCTTGCTCCGTATAGAGACTGTCGAGGGTTCCGCCGACCCAGTGCCCGTAGAACGGCAGATGCGCCAACAGCGCGGCCGCCATCGCCGCACCGTAACTCGCTGTGAGCAGATACACCGCCCAAGCGGCAGAGATGCAAAGCAAGAACAGCCAGAAAACGTTCTGCAGCTTGAGGAAGCGGGCGCGCTCGCCCTGAAGGTAGTCCGATACCGCCGCTTGGCCATGCAGGCGATCGGTGATCGACATGGCGAGCGCGGCCGTCAGTATCGGCAGAGGTTCGCGATACATCGACGGCCGCAGGGGCTGCTGCGCGTCGAGCGATATCACACCGTGTCGAATCAGGTTGGCCGACATCTGGACATATGCAGCGGGATCGCTCTCGATGCGAGCGCCGGTGATCTGATTGAACCACAAGGGAACCAGCAGGCCGAGCGCGAGTGCGACGATCACGAGTCGCAGCGCCCGCGTCCGGGACACATTCGCCATATGCTTGCAGAGCACGCTTGCTGCCATTGCGGAAGGGCGGATTCTGCTTGCGCGCCGCACACGCTCGCCATGCGCGTTTTCCGCTGACATTTACCTCAGCGATTGGAACTTCTTACGTCCTTTGGACGTATGCGCCAGGCATGGATACAAGCGCAGAGCTGTTCTACAAGCCCAAGGCCCTCGCCCAGTCGGAGTTCTCGAGCCGCGATGAGGCAGCTGTAGCCTCCGCAGCGGAAGCCAAATTTTCGGTGATCGTGCCTTGCTTCAATGAGCAGGACGGGATCGCGAAGACCATCGCCGATCTGCGCGCCGCGTTGCGCGATCTGGACGGGTACGAGATCGTCATCGTTGACGACGGCTCAACCGATGGTACGGCCGCGATCATCGCAACCGAGCAGTCAATGGATCGATCGCTGCGGGTTGTCTCGCACGACCGTAATCGCGGCTACGGGGCGGCATTAAAAAGCGGCATCCGAGCCTCACGAGGCGAGTTGATCGTTATCACCGACGCCGACGGCACGTATCCCAACCACCGTCTTCCCGAGCTCATCGAGATGGCGGCGAACGCCGACATGGTGGTCGGCGCTCGGATTGCTGATGACGTGAACTATTCGTTTATCCGCAAAATTCCAAAGATTTTCCTGAAAGCTTATGCCGAGCGGATCGCACAACGTAAGATTCCCGATCTGAACTCCGGCATGCGCGTGCTCAGGCGCGCCGTGATGGAACGTTTTCTAAAAGTACTGCCGGATGGCTTCAGCTTCACGACGACGATCACGCTCGCGATGCTCACGAACCGTTACGTCGTGCAGTACCTGCCG
>DATAFY010000230.1:0-2035 GCA_036257205.1 Steroidobacter sp.
ATCTACTGCATGTTGTACGTGAAGGAACCGAAAAGCCGAACGCTCGGGTTCGCGCTGACCGCGCTGCCGATGCTGGCCATGCTGCTTGGAATTCTCATCTGGGCCGTGCGGGCCCTCGTGATGACGCCGGTCTGAGGCGTCTCAGGCGGCGCGCCGTAGGCGCGCCGCAGCTCGCGGCTGATCGTTCCGGGCCGAGGGTTCGAGGTTTGCATCAGGGAAGTTGCAGAAACCTCGGCCCGGCGCTGCTCCGCTACAATATCTGAGTTGGGCAGCGATCATCGTGCCGTGACAACTTAACCGCACATGCTCTTCATCAGCCACAGCTCGAAAGACGTGCAGGTGGTCGAGGCCCTCGTCGACTTGTACCGGGCAGCCCTGCCGCTTGCGCCTGAAAACATTCGCTGTAGCAGCCTGGATGGGTACCGACTCCCAGGCGGTGCAGACATCGATATTCACCTCAGGCGGGAGGTGCCGGCAGCAGCGGCCTTCGTTGGCGTCATCTCGCATGACAGCCTTCGCTCAACCTATGTCTCCCTTGAGTTCGGCGCCCGCTGGGGAGCAGGCAAAAGGATCATCCCGCTGCTTGCCCCCGGTGTGCGTTCGACCATCCTACAGTGGCCGCTGGCTGGTCTGAATGCGCTTTCATGCGCGAGCGCCGCACAACTGCATCAGCTGGTTGCGGAAGTCGCCGGAGCCCTTGGTGTGCCTGCCTATGGCGCCTCGGTGTATCAGCGCGAGGTGGAGCGTATAGGCGTGCTTCCTCCAGCGCCGGGCGAGGTGATCGTTCCGAGTTATCTCGCCGAAGAGTTGAAACTGGATTGGCCCACGCGCCGGCAACGGCTGCCCGAGTCGCAGAGGGACGTTCTGGAATATCTGGAGTCCGAAAGTAGCAGGCGCGCAAGTTTGCCGCAGCAGGATCTTGAAACAGAATTTCGCTCCAAATTGAAGTCGATCTACTGGCGCTTGGAAGCGCTGTGCTGTCTCGGCTTCACAGAGAAGGAAGTAACGGATTTCCACGACAGTACACCGAGGTACAACTATCGCCTTTCAGGCGAGTACAGCTCGTCACTAGGGCGCCGGCCTTGAAAAGTGGACGCGCGCGCGTGGATCGCTCACGCCTGGTCATCGGCAATGTTGACGCGAATTAGAGCAAGGCGACTCCTGATCAATACCCGGTGACGCTTCCTTCAATGCAGCAGATCGGCTGATCGTGCCGGGCCGAGGGTTCGAGGTTCGCATCAGGGAAGTTGCAGAAACCCACGAAGCCTCGGCCCGGCGCCGCTTCGCTTTGCACGGCGATACTGCCGCGGTGACGGGCGTCGAGAATCTGAAGGGAACGCACAAGCGCAGGTACGGTGAAATGGCCCTGCGGTTTACCAACGTACTGGTCTGGCGCGACGGGCGCTGGCAGCTCGTGTCGCATCAAAGCACACGGGTGCAGGCGAGCTCACGGTAGCGGCGCGGCGTGATGCCGAGCAGGCGGACGAACGCCCGCCGCATCACATCGATATTGCCGAATCCCGCAGCCGCGGCGACGTGCTTGAGGCTGCGGTCCGCGCGCTCCAGCTGACGGCGCGCCGCCTCGACGCGTGTCTGCAACAGATACTGCGATGGCGTCGTGCCGACCTCCCGAGTGAACACTCGTTCGAAGTTGCGCATGCTCATCGACATGCGCTCCGCGAGATCCTCCACCGACAGCTTCGTCCGCAGATGTTCCGCGATCCAGATCTGCAGCTCGCGGATCGACGCCATCTCGGACGCCTGCGAGGCGAGCGATACGCTGACCTGCGGCTGTCCGCCGGGCCTGCGCAGGAACAGCACCAGCTCGCGCGCCGCTTCGTGCGCAAGCGCGGCGCCGCAGTCCTCCTCCACCCATGCCAACGCGAGATCGATGCTCGCGGACACACCGGCCGACGTATAGATGTTGCCGTCCTTGACCCAGAGCGGTTCGTGCTCGACGCGCACTCGCGGATGTCGTGCCGCCAGCTCGCGCCCGAACTTCCAGTGCGCCGTTGCTCGCCGCCCGTCGAGCAGG
>DATAFY010000306.1:0-8150 GCA_036257205.1 Steroidobacter sp.
GTCGAGGATCGAGCGTCTAAACCCCCCAGCGTCTGCATCATCGGACTTGATGACTATCCATCGTTGACCGGCCAGCGGCATGTGGAGATGGTCGGCGGCGAGAACGTGCAGCACGTGCTGTTGGCGCGAGCGTGGCGTCAGTTGGGCATGGACGTCTCGATCATCGTCTTTGCTCAAGGTCAACCGAAAGTTCACGACGTCGGAGGCATACGCGCGATAGCCTGCTGCAGCAAACAAGACGGCATTCCGGGACTCAGGTTCGCGTATCCCCGTACGACATCTCTGATCGCAGCCATGCGTCTCGCAGATACAGACATTTACTATCAGTCTCTGGCGGGATACGCGACGGGTGTGACCGCCTGGTTCTGCAGACGGCATGCGAAGCGCTTTGTGTTCCGAATTTCCTCAGATGCCTACTGCGTTCCGGGCCAACAGCTCATTCGCTTCTATAGGGACCGTAAGGTGTACGAGTATGGGCTCAGACGCGCCGACTTGATCCTGGCTCAGACCGAGCGCCAGCAATCGTTGCTGCACGCGAACTATGGGTTGCACAGTGAGTTGGTGAACACCGTCGTGGAGGCCCCTGTTCGCGCGGCGCTAGTGAAGGACGTCGATGTCCTGTGGGTGGCGAATTTCAGAGCGGTAAAACGTTCCGATCTCGTCATCGATCTGGCGCGTCGCCTGCCTAAGCTCAACTTCCTCGTGGTTGGCGGTGGGAGGGAGGAATATGCCCGGCGGATGCGAGACGCGGCGCGCGTTCTCACAAATCTGACCTTCGTTGGGCCCGTTCCCTACGAGGACGTTGGCGTCTACTTCGATCGCGCGCGAGTCTTTCTCAATACTTCCAGCCTTGAGGGTTTCCCGAACACCTTTCTGCAAGCATGGATTCGCGGCGTTCCTGTGGTGACCTTCTTCGATCCAGACGGTCTTATCGCTAAGCACGGTTTAGGTGTAGCAGCCCGCGATCTCGAACACATGACACACGCATTAACAGAGCTCGCCGCACAACATGAGCTGCGTGAGTCGATCGGGCGGCGCGCAGCGGCATTCTCCGCAGAAAGTTATTCGGCGAGCATCGTGGCGAGTAGAAGCCGGGATCTTTTCTCCGCGCTGCTATCAGGAGATTGCGGTTCGCCTAAGGATAGGTGTGGGGCGCAGCTTTAGAAGGCGCGCGCCGCCATTCTCTGATCCGGCGCTGAGGTCGGGCCCGCCTGAACTATTTACAAGGAATTCATTTGCTGCGGCGCGAGCCGGTTGAGGACTCGCAACTTCTGTGGGTATGCACTTGCCGGTGAAATGGACATTTGCTGGTGAAATGGGCATTGCTGGTGAAATGGACACTTGCAAGTGAAACGGCACTAAGCGGATCTCCATGAACGTGCACGACTTGGCGGACAGAAATGCTGAGGCGCACGGTGAGCGAGCGATGCGATTCCTGCTGATCGCCCTGATTGCGCTCATCGCCACCGCCGACTTGTTCAATATACGGATGAGTCTGGGCCGCGGGCTCAGCGCAGAGAACGCTTTGCTGTATGTTCTCTGCGTGGGCCTGGTGTTCAAACTGGTCGCGCAGCAACCGTTCGTCTTTCAGCTGCGAGCCCTGCACGCCTGTTTCATCGTGCTCATCGTGTATGGCGTGTGCTCCGTGTTGGCGGCGAAGTTCCTTGTGGCTTATCCGCGCTACAGCCTGATCGCTAGCGGCATAAGCCTCAAGAGTCGCTTAGTGGATCAAGTCACATATTTTCTTGTGTTCTTCTATGGATTGCGCGAGAGCCGCAACGCACATGCTGTACTGAGGGTCTTGTTCATGGCGGTCGGCGTTGGCGGCTCGATCGCTGTGCTCAATGCGCTCGGTATTGTTCAAATTGGCGATGTCGGTGAGAGCGACACTGGTCGCGTCGAGAGCATCATGGGGGAGCCAAATCAGGACGCGGCGTTTCTCGCTTTGTTTCTCCCCGGCCTGCTTGCCGTCATGCTGCGGTCCAGCGGCGTTTGGATCCTCATATGGGGAACTGCGCTCTGCGCGTCCATTGTCGCTTTTGTACTGACTGCTTCGCGGGGCGGACTTGTGGCGATCGTCCTCGCTTCGATCTGGGGCTCCTTCCTGCTTCGTCGATCTCTCCCACTGAGCCGCATTATCCCGTTCGTGATTACAGGAACGGCCCTCATCGCGCTACTCGTGGTCGGTTTGAGTCTGCGCTTTGGCGATCTGCTGTATACACGGCTAATAACGGACACGTTCAGCAGCGACATGGTGGGCGGGTCCTCCGGACGCCTGGAATTCTGGTCTCTCGGACTCGGAGCGATGTTGAACGCTCCGATTACCCTACTGACCGGCTTTGGTTGGGACGTATGGAGCCTCATGCCTTTCCCGCGCGCCCCTCACAACCAATACCTGAATCTGTACTTTCACCTTGGCGTTATTGGCCTGACGTGTGTGACGGCGCTTCTCGCTCTCCTCGTGCGAGAGGCGCGTGCAGCAATTCCGTTCGCGCCTTATACGTACAAGTCCGTTCTTATGGCGTTCGTGATTGGGCTTCTGGCGTTTGCAACGGCAGCTTTCTTTGTGGATCTATACAAGCCGTGGATGTGGTGCTGGGCGTATGCAGGTCTAGTGATGCGCATGGCGGTCAATATCAGGGCGAAGGCATCGATGGTTAGGCCGGAAACAAAGCAGCCCTCAGCGGTGTTGTCTCCCAAGGATCGGTTCGGCTGGACCGGAAGCGCGCACCGATGCGCGGCGAGACGCAAGGCGGCAACAACAAAATGACAAAAGCGGATCGTACCGGCGAACACGCGCCGTCTCGAAGGGCGGACTTCGCAAGCACTCGATTCGCTGCTCCATCAGGATCAGCCGCTGAGCGCGGCGCGCACGCCGTTCGCGCGCTGTTCGTGGTCAACAGTCTGAACGTCGGCGGGTCCGAGACAAAGACGGTCCGTGTCGTCAATTCGCTGCTAGGTCTGGGATTCCGCGCAGGGATCGCATACCTCAACGAGCCAAGTTTTCTCTTGGAATCCCTCAATCCGAATGTCCCGCGCTGGAATCTGAACCGATGCGGAAAGTTTTCATTCAACGCTTTGAGACGTTTGCGATCTCTCATCTGGAATGAGCGACCAAACGTTGTTTTGGCCGTGAATCTCTACCCTGCGCTGTATGTATCGCTCGCGGCCCCAGCCGCTCCCTATGCGCTGCGGACTGTCGCGTCGATTAATACCAGCCAATTTCCAGCGAGGCGTGCGTGGCTGCCGATGTTCTATCGACCCTTTCTCCAGCGGTTCGACCATATCGTGTACGGCTGCGAGTCGCAGCGCTCCGCCTGGCTGCCGCGGCTTCGTTGCAGGACAAGATCTGTCGTTATTTACAACGGCGTCGACATCGAACACTTCGCTCCCGCACGCAGCACCGAGAGTATGGCTGGGGCAAAGCGGCGTCTCGGGATCGCGCCTGACGCATTCGTCATCGGCGCTGTCGGACGGCTCGCACCGGAGAAAAATCATGAGGTCCTTATCGATGCGACAACTGACCTTCGCCGCTGCCTCATCGATGCGCATCTTCTGCTCGTCGGCGACGGAGACATGCGTAGGAAACTCGAAGAACGCGCCGCCGAAGAGGGGATCTCGGCTCATGTGACCTTCGCGGGTATGCAGAGCGACGTGCGACTCGCATTGTCCGCCATAGACGTATTCGTGCTTCCTTCTACGCATGTAGAGACGTTTTCCAACGCGGCGCTGGAGGCGATGGCGATGGGCATACCCGTTGTCCTCAGCAGGATCGGCGGCGCGCAAGAGATGATCGAGGAAGGAGTTGAAGGCGTGACGTTGAGCACTGAAGAGTTGGCGGAAAGACTCACCCCCACGCTCGTCTCCCTGCAGCGCGATGCATCGCAGCGCGAGCGTATGGGGCGGGCAGCGCGAGAACGCGTCGTGCAGCAGTTCTCCTTCCAAGGCATGGTCGAGCAGTACGCCGCACTCATCGACGATCGTGTGCGCCCGATCGAGGAGCAAACACCGTGACCGTGGCGCTGCACGCGATCGAAAATCGACTCAAACAACTCCATCTGGGAGACCGACTTATACGTCGGAATCCCATCTACTATTCGTCGGTGCGGCGCGAATTTTCGCGAGTGGCAGCGGCCGGCTTCGACGAGCGTCGCGCCTGGCTTGAAGCGCGGGTGGAGCGCACGCTCTGCGCGGCGGCGAGAACGCCGTATGGAAAAGGCCTCCGCGCGCCCATGACGCTCCAGCAATGGCCGCTCTTGTGCAAAGAAGATGTGCGTGACAATCCGCGGTTGTTCACGCAAGCCGGACTTTGGGGCCGCTGGGGCACTACGCAAGCAGCGACGGGCGGGACCACCGGTATGCCGCTTAAGCTTGTTCGTACGCCTGAGTGCGTTGTCGCTGAAGAGATCTGCCGGGATGTTGCTCTGGCGGCGCTTGGATTGCATCCGGGTAGAACGAGGATCGCGGTCCTGCGCGCCGACAGCATCAAGGATCCTTCGGACATGCGGCCGCCGTTCTGGATCTATACGCTTGGCGGACGGCGTTTGATCTTATCAACGAATCACTTGAACGAACGCACGCTGACGGAGTACGTTGCGGCCCTGCGTAGTTTCTCGCCAGATCTGCTGTGGGTATATCCTACGGCGCTCGCCTCTTTGTGCCTTCTCTTACAGGCAGCGAATGAACGCCTGCATATACCACGGGTGCTTTCCTCA
Source organism: Steroidobacter sp. (assembly GCA_036257205.1). GTDB lineage: Bacteria > Pseudomonadota > Gammaproteobacteria > Steroidobacterales > Steroidobacteraceae > Steroidobacter. The sequence continues at coordinate 4,716 of DATAFY010000306.1, forward strand.
TCGGAGATGCTGAGCCCGGAAATCTGGAGACTGGCGCGCGCCATGCTCGGCTGCGCTATTGTCGATCGTTATGGGCAGGCGGAGCGCGTCGCATGCGCCAATGCATTCGCCCCAGGCGTGCATTGGTTCGTGCCGAGTTACGCATACGTTGAGCTGATTCCACATTCCCAACACGAGTCGATGCGACTGTACGAGATCGTCGGCACATCCCTATGGAATAGCGCGATGCCGCTCGTACGTTACCGCACCGGCGACTTGATTTGCGCGCCGGCGAGCTACGGCGCGCGGGAACTGCAGGAGCTCGCTCTTGGCATGCGGTCTTTCGAAGGAGTTATCGGGCGCGCACATGACGTGCTGGCCGCGCCAGACGGTCAGGGGGTGCTGACTGGCCTGAATCACATACCGCGAAACGTCGAGAATCTGCTGAGTCTGCAAGTCGTCCAGGAGAGTCTCGACCGGATCGTCTTACGCGTACTGCCGACAGCCGCATTTTCAGATGCGGACGCCTGTCAGCTCATGCGTAATGCGAGACTCAAGATTCCTACTTCGATCGATGTACAAATCGAAATCGTGGACGCGCTGGAACGTACCGATCATGGAAAGACGCCGTTCGTCGTACATGGCCCAGCAGTGCGGGATGCTCTGGACAGATTCGGTTTTCAGCTTGCGATGCGCTAGCGGAGAAGCAGCAGCATGTCTATGGCGCAAGAACAGCTCCTCAGGTACTCCGCTGCGCCAACTTCGCAGCCGCAAATTCTGTACATCATGGGGACAGGTCGCAGCGGAACCACGATCCTGGAGATCCTGCTCGCAAACAATCCTGGCGTGACCGGAGTCGGCGAACTCAAAAACATCTTTCGCGACGGCTTTCTCGGCAACCGCGCTTGTGCGTGCGGAAAAAAGGGCACGGAATGCGCCGTATGGTCGCGCGTACTACAGAGCACAGGCTGGAATCGAAATGATTGCGTCAGACTGGGCCAGGTAGTGGCGACGCTGGAGAGCCACAGAAGGTTCCCGCTGCTCTTCGCAGGTCTCGCGAGCCGACGCAGCTGGACGCTCTATAGAGAGGCGAACGAAGGACTCTTCGGGGCCATCGTTCGAGTGACGCAATGTCGGGTGATCGTTGATTCCTCCAAGTATGCCGGTCGTGCTCTCGCGCTGGCGCGTTTGTTTCCAGGGCGCGTGCGAGTGTTGTGCATTACCCGCTCCGCAGCGGGACTGCTGGCGGCGTTCGGGAAGCAAACCGAGGAGCAGCGTCCGAAGGGCATGCTCGGCGCTGCGGCCTATTATGTCTACGCTCTTTTCTGCATCCGCTGCGTCAGATCTTTACTGAAGCAAAGATGCTTCACGGTCCGGTTCGAAGATCTGCACCGCGACCCAGACGCGACCCTCAGGGCGATCGAACTGTGGAGCGGCTATTCACTAGCCGCTTCTCGAGCGAGATTGTCGAACGACCGGCGATTTGATGTCGGGCACATCGTGAGCGGCAATCGGCTTCGTAAGCAAGGCACGGTCAGGTTTGGGTTGAATTCTACGGAGACATCGCCGCCCGGCCCCGCGGCGCGGCTGCTCGGGACGACGCTGGAGGCGTACCGCCGGATGCTGGGGTTCTGAAGCAATCAGGCGCTGCTCATGAACGGCCAGTACAACGAGCCGAAGCTTATCGTGATGCTCGGCGTACATCCGCACTCGAAACACCATGGCGGTGTGTATGAGGTGATCGAAATCTACAGGCGAGGCGGTCTGTTCGCGCGATGGCCCATTGTGTATATCGGAACGGTCGCATCAGGAGGTTCGCTGACCAAGATTCGCATCGCAGCTGCGGCCTTGTGGAGCTACCTGCGCGTTCTGAGCACGAGGCGCGTGACGCTGGTGCATGTGCATACAGCTTCGCGCGCGAGCTTCTGGCGCAAGTCAGTGTTCATGCTTATCGCGCTTGCCGCCCGGCGGAAGGTCATTCTGCACCTGCATGGAGCGGAGTTTGCGACGTTCTACACCCATGAATGCGGACGGCTCCGCCAATGGCTTATTCGTTTCGTACTTGATCGTGTCGACAGCGTTGTGGTGCTGTCCTCGCAATGGAAAACCCTGATCAGCGAGATCGCGCCAACGGCGAATGTATCGAAAATATTCAACCCTGTGCCGGCGCCGGCTTTGCATGGCGTGAGGCGACTTGACAACGTGCTGCTGTTTCTCGGGCGATTCGGTCAGCGGAAGGGGGTATTCGATCTTCTGGAGGCGCTCACGGCGATCAGGGTCCGCTTTCCAGGGATCAAACTCTGGTGCGGAGGCGATGGGGACAGGGAGGCCGTGCAAACGCGCGTCCGGGAGCTTGGCTTATGCGATTGCGTTGAAGTGCTTGGCTGGGTCAGCGGGAGGGAAAAGGAGCAAGTTCTTGCGGAAGCCACGATATACGTCGCGCCGAGCCACGCTGAGGGACTGCCGATGGGCGTTCTTGAAGCGATGGCGGCCGGTGCACCCATCGTCGCTACCACGGCAGGAGGGATACCGGATGCCGTTGAAGACGGCGTCGAGGGATTTCTCGTGGCGCCCTTGGATACGGATGCGCTCGCGGACCGAATCATCCGCCTGCTGGAGAACCCGGAGCTGAGGAGCGCATTCGCCGCGGCGGCCAGCAGGAAAGCGCGAGAGCAATTCGGCATCGAGACAGTCTTGGCGCGGGTTGAAGCGCTCTATGCGAGTCTGGGCGCGCTCCCGCGCAACCCGCCCACGCGCAATCACGGCGTCAATGAAGGCGGCGAGGCGCGCAAAGGAGCGCCGGCATGAGTCTGGTGTGGAAACTCAATCGCCTATCCGTCATGGAGCCGGGCGAGATCGCCTGGCGCGCACGAAAAATTCTGGGCGCGGCGGCGGAACGCAGCGGCGTGCTCACGGCGAAAACTCCGCCGCGGGCGAGTCATGAGAGCGGCGTCGCATGGATCGCGACCTATCCCGAGCGGTTCGACGTGCAAACCTACCGCCGCGCCGCCGATCGCGTTCTGGCCGGGCAGTTCGACGTATTCGCATTGAAATCCACGCCACTCGGTTTTCCGCCTCGATGGAACCGTGACCCCAAGTCTGGCCGTGACGCGCCAATGACTTTCGGCAAGCTGCTCGATTATAGAAACGAGCGACTCGTCGGCGACATCAAATATCTATGGGAGCCGAGTCGGCACGGGGAACTCGTCACCTTGGCGCAGGCGTGGCGTCTCACGCGTGAGCGTCGTTACAGCGCGGGGTGCGGCGCATTGCTCAATTCATGGTTCGATCAGTGCCCGTATCCTTTCGGGCCGCACTGGACGAGCAGTCTGGAGCATGGGCTGCGTCTGGTGAACTGGGCGTTCGCGTGGCAGCTCCTGTGTGGCCAAGGTTCATCGCTGCTCGAGTCGGATGAAGGCCGAGTCTTTCGCGAACGATGGCTCAAATCCGTTTACC
>DATAFY010000324.1:0-4328 GCA_036257205.1 Steroidobacter sp.
GAAAGCGTCGCAGGGCAAGCGTTCTAGCGCGTCCTCCGCCGTGGCGCCGACGAACATGCGCTTCAAGCCGCTGCGGGAAACGGCCCCCATGACGACTACGTCGGCGTTCAGCGTCTCAGCGGCGCGCGGGATCAACTCTCCCGGGCTGCCGACTTCCAAATGAATGTGGGCCGGGCCGACTCCGTAGGGTGCGACGAGTTGCAGCAGGTCTTTCCGCTTGGTTGCTTCTTCGATCGCCAACTCCTCTGGTGAGATTGACAAGGCCATGGGCGGCGTTCCGCCAGTCGCCGCCGCGATGACCGCAATCGGCACATACGCGTGGAAGACGTGCAACTCGCCGTCGAGCGCTTTGCATAGCGCCGCCGCGTGGTCGAGAATTCTCTGGTCGAGCGCCGCAGGTTTGTCATTGGCGTGCCCCGGATCGATCGCCGCCAGCACACGCGGATGCGCGGCCCAGGGCTTCGCTTTCGTGAGCATCAGTGGGACCGGACAACTGCGGATCAGATTCCAGTCGGTGTTTGTCATGAAAGTCCGGCGCGCGAGCGAATGGTGATGAGTGTCCTTCAGCACGAGGTCGGCGCTCGTGCGTTTTGCCCTGGAGACGAGCCCAACGTGCAATGGATCGTCGCACTCGGTCTCGGCGGTCACGTCAAGTCCTCGGTCGCGTAAGGGGCGCGCCAGGCTTTCGAGCGCCTCCTTGACGTCGAGGAGAAACGGCCGACCCGGCTGCATACGCGCGTGCAGCGCCATGCGGGCCTCGCGTGCGGCTTTGGTGTCGCATACAAACAGTTCCAGCCGGGCGTTCAGCTTCGCAGCCAAAACCGTCGCCTTCTCGATCGCGGGGTGTTCGGTCGCCGTGGGATCGACGATCACGAGAATGTTGTTGATGCGATTCATTGTCGCCCCCCTCTTAATCGCCCACAGCGTCTAATCGCCCGCACTGCCGTCGTCGCGCATTCGCAAGCGGTCTTTTGTCGGGCCATGCAGTCTCGACAGATAGTCCGCGAGGCCGACGATTTCGTCTTCCTCAAGGCTGTTGAGGAAGCGAGCGAGATCCTCCTCGATATTGCGCGCATGCCAACGGCCCATGGTGCGCGTCTCTTTCAGCAGATATGCATAGTGCTGGTTTCGCAACGACGGCACGAAACCGTCGTCGTCGCCCCGCGCGTCCTCTTCGTGGCATGACGAACACTGTTCGCGGAAAATCGCCTCGCCGAGTTCGAGATGCCGTCCGTCGCCGTGCTGTGGACGCCCGATCGGCGCCAGCCCGTTGACGTACGCCGCAACATCGGCCCACACCTGCGGCTCGGAAAGCCCTACCCTGGAAACGATGCTGTGCATATTGCGGCTTTCGCGCTCGCGCTCGCTGAAATCTGCAAGTTGTTTGACGACATACGCCTGACGCTGGCCGGCAAGCGAGGGGATGCCGCGGTTGGGATCGCCGTGCGCCTTGAGCCCGTGGCAGCTCGCGCAGTTCTTCTCGTAGATCTCACGCCCGCGATCGACGTGCACATCCAACTGCAGCGCGTCGTGGATCAGTTCATCGACACGCTGCGCCTCCCCTTGCGCGGGTCGAGACCCGACCGCTGCGGCTGCGAGGCATGCCGCCAGCATCAAACTTTGCACGGTGTTCAAGATCCGCTCGCTATTCGTTCGCGTTTAACGTGAAAGTGTCGGCGATTTGCCGGCAATCCTGAATCGTGAGATTCGCGTAAGGGCGAGTCTCACCGGATTTCGCCGCTCAGCTCAGCGATCGCATCCAGCAGAGTCGTCGCATCAACGGGCTTGCTCAGGAAACGGCACTTCTCGATAGGCGCCTTGAGCGAACGCAGGACAGAGGGCAGGTCGCCGCTCAGGATGACGCCGGGCGCCGCGCAACCCACGCGCTTGCGCAGCTCGAGCAGCAGGTCGAGGCCGCTGCGCTGCCCGTCTAGGTGGTAGTCTGCGATCACGATGTCGCCAGGCTTCAGGTCTGCAAGGAGTTTTTCGGCGTCCGCCGTCGAACTCGCGCTCAGTGTGTCGAAGCCCTCCGATCTGAGAAACAGCTCAGTCGCCTGCCGCACGCCGTCGTGGTCTTCGACCAGGATCAGGCGCGCCTTGCGCTCCGGCGCCCCCGCGAAGGCCGGCAGCGTTTGGCTCATGGTCGGCGCCTTGGCCGCGAGAATGTGCTTTGCGGGAATGGCGACTTTCGCCTGCGTGCCTTGCCCCTGCCGCGAACTGATCTGGATCGAATAGCCCAGCAGCCGCGCCACCTCTTTGACGATGGCGAGACCAAGGCCGACCCCCATGCGCTTCGCGCCGTGAGTGTCGACTTGATAGTACTCGTCGAAGATGTGTGCGATCTTGTCCTCGGGGATGCCCACGCCCGTATCTTCGATGCTGATCGTAAGTGAATGCTCGTCCAACGAGCAGGCGACCCTGACGCAGCCGACGTCCGTGTACTTCAGGGAGTTTCCGACGAGGTTCTGCAGCAGCTGGTAAAACAAAGTACGGTCGGTGCTGAGCATCGCTGTCGGGGCATCGAAGTGCAGCGAAAGATTGCGGGCGCGAGCGATGGACGCGAACTCGGTGCGCAGATCGGCGAAGACGTCTGCGAGCGGAACGTCGGTCAGCTTCGGCTCCACTGCGCCCGATTCGAGCCGGCTGATGTCGAGCAACGCATTCAGCAGGCGCGTCATACTTTCAATGGCCTGATTCTGCTGAGAGAGCAGCTCGCGCAGATCGGATTGCGGGACGACTTTGAGCATTGCGGCGTTCAGCAGCCGTATCGTCTGCAGCGGCTGACGCAGATCGTGGCTGGCGGTCGCCAGAAAGCGGCTCTTGGCCCGATTGGCGCGATCCGCCTCTTCACGCGCTGCGACCAGCGCCTCGTTGACCTTGCTCTGTTCGGTCACGTCGCGGATGGCAGCGGCGACGTACAGCCCGCCGTCCGCCATGCGAAACGGCGCGAGCCGGATGCTCGCCGGGAACTCTGAGCCGTCGCGTCGACGGGCGGCCAGTTCTGGAACCCTGGCCGCCATGTCCCGCGCCCGGGGGGCTTCGAGATATCGCGCCATGTCTCTTGCGTGGGCGCTGCGCAGACGCTCAGGGACGAGCGTCTCAAGCGGCCTGTCCACCAGTTCATCTGGCGCGTAGCCAAGCACATCCTTCACGGCATCGTTCGCGAAGCGAATCTGCGAGCGTTCGTCAACGACGATGAGGGCGTCCGGTGAAAATCGGATCAGGTGCTGGAGGATATCGTTCAGGGAATCCATGAGCGGTGCATCTGGCGAGGCGGCTATTTTGTCGGCTCGGCAGAGGAAGCGCCAATCTTGCACAGATTGAGGCAGGCCGATGCGTCCAAGGGCGACCCTGGGCGCGGCGGGGTCTAAGGAACAGGCGCAATGGACGTGGGGATTTCGCGGGGTGCGGCCCTAGGCCCGTTCCGGCACGCTAACCGCCGCTACATGCTGGGCGGAGTCCATCCCCAAGATCGCCTCGCCCTCTTCGAGCACTCACAGGAGCAATGAGTAAAACCGTGCAGGCCAAGATTGAATCCAATGCGCCGGTCTCGCATTCGATGATGCAGCAGCTCATGGAGATCGCGCGCGCCTCGGTGCTCGAGGAGATGGCAAGCGGGATCGCTCATGAGCTGAATCAGCCGCTTGGCGCGATTGCGACCTACGCCCAGACCGGCGAGCGCATGCTGAACCGGCCCACGCCAATGATCGCCGAAGCGTTGTCGGTCTTTCGCCAGATCGCGGCCGAAGCCATGGGTGCAGGCGCGGGGATCCGCACGATACGCAGACTGTTCAATAATGAGGCGTCGAACAAGACCCGCCAGTCGATAGGGCACCTGCTCTGCGAGGTTTTCCCGCTGCTCAAGGCCATGGCCCATCGCGCCGGGGGAGAACTCAGCGTGGAAGTGCAGCCTGACCTGCCTGAAGTCATGGCCGATGCGCTGCGTATCCAGCATGCCCTGCTGACGCTCGTGCAGAATGCGTTCGAGGCCAGCGGGTCGGCTGCCCTCGTTCAGGTCCGAGTCACGGGCGATCGCTACGGGATCGAATTATCCGTGCTGGATAGCGGCTGCGGAATTCCGGAGAATGCACGGGCGAACATCTTTCGTCCGTTTTATACGACCAAGACCCGCGGCACAGGGCTCGGCCTGGCCTCGACCCGCGCAATCGTGGAGGCCCATGAAGGCGCCATTGGGTTCGAAGACGCTCCGGGTGGGGGTACACGGTTCTGGTTCAGACTGCCGGCGACGTCATGAACGCCAGGAAGAACGGCCCGGTCATCTATGTCGTCGATGACGACGACAGCATGCGCGAGGCGCTCACATTGCT
>DATAFY010000439.1:0-2002 GCA_036257205.1 Steroidobacter sp.
AGCGAGAGCTTGATCAGCACGCCGGCTGGCGTCTGGGTCAATGCCGCGCTGCCGACGGCCATGCCCTCCGCATTCTTGAGCGTCGCTTTCGAGTTCTGAGCCGAGGCCGAGAACGTCGCAAGCACCAGAAGCGACGCCGAAGCGGCCAAAGTGCACACAGCCTTCATGACAAAACCCTCCCATCTGAATTGTTGCGACCGAGACCAGTCGAACGGCCGCAGTTTATCAGTATCTCGATATCAAGTGGGCATCTAACCGATTGTTCCAAACTCAGGTGACTTGCTGCACTGCACGAGTCTTCTGCGCTGCAGCGATTCCGTCCGGCTACAGAGGCATTTGCACCGTGGCGAGAGGCCGGCTGACAGCCCTGCTTGTGACCCTGAGCTGCGCTATTTTTCGCCCAGCCCCGCTTTCCGGAAGCCTTCCAGGTAGCGCTCCATCAACTCGGCGGTTTGGTAGGGGACGTTGGCCCTGATCCAGTCGAGCGACAGTTCCGGCTGCTCGCGTCGGATCGTGGCCAGAAGCAACCGCGCCTCGTCGATACGACCAGCCTGCGCCAGGCTCGCGCATAGTAGACGTCGCGATCCTTGAAAACCCGGCCGCAGCCGCTGGGCTTCCAGGGAGCGCTCGATCGTTTCGGCGTATCGCCCAGCCGCATAGTGCGCTACCGCAATAGCCCCGAGAAACAGCGCCATCTCCGGATCGAGCGGACTGAGCCTGATGGCCGCGCCTCCGTGCTCTATGGCCTCGCGCTCGCGCCCGGCGAAGGCGAAACCGCGGCTGAGATGCGAATGCGCCGCTGCCGAGTTGGGATTGAGGCTGACGGCACGACGAAACGCCGCAATCGCCTCATCGGTGCGCCGTTCCATCATCGCCCAATAGGCGAGCGCGATGTGGCCCCAGGCATGACGATCATCGAGCGCGATTGAGCGTACGGCCTGCTGACGGCCGAGGAGCAGACCGTGCTCACGGTCGCTCCAGCCCATGTGCGCGGAGAAGACCTGGCAGAAGCCCAACAGACCTCGCGCCGGCGCATAGTCCGGGAAGGCTTCGACCGCGCGCTTCAGCGGCTCGACGGCTGCCGCGCAGTCCTCGCGCGTGAGGCGCCAGAAGTGGGTTTGCGCACGAGCAACCAGCTCCCAGGCTCCGAGGTCATCGGCGGAACGCGCAAGGGTGCGGACGCCTTCGGCTGCGAGCAGCTGGGGCTCGATTGCCGCGGCGACGCTGCGCGTAATTTCATCCTGCACGGCGAAGATGTCGCCCAGCACCCTGTCGTATCGGTCGGCCCAATAGTGTGTCCCGGTTATCGCGTCGACAAGCTGCGCGCTGATGCGCAGCCTTCTCCCACTGCGGCGTACGCTGCCCTCCAGCACGTAGCGGACACCAAGCTCGCGCCCGACCTGGCTCACGTCGACGGCGCGGCCCTTGTAGACGAAGGATGAGTTGCGGGCGATGACGAACAGCCATCGGATGCGCGCAAGACCGGTGATGAGGTCCTCACAGATGCCGTCGGCGAAATGGTCCTGATCGGGATCGCCGCTCATGTTGGCGAACGGCAGCACCGCGATTGAGGGACGATCGGGGAGAGCGAGGCGAGGTGAGGCGAGCGGGCTCAGTTCGGGCCCTGCTGCGGCGCTCTCCTCGCGAACATTGCCGACGAAGCGAAGGCCTTTGCGGGGAAGCGTCTTGATCAACCGCTGCCGGTTGCCGCTATCGCCGACGGCGTTGCGGGCCGCGTTGATGCGGTTGAACAGCGCAGACTCGGAAACAATCCGCCCATGCCAGACCGTCGCCAGCAGCTCATCCTTGTCGACCACACGGTCGCGGTGGCGAATGAGGTGGACAAGGAGATCGAACACCTGCGGCTCGATGGCCACCGGCGCGACTCCCCGGCGTAGCTCTCGACGGCTCGTGTCGAGTACGCAATCATCAAACAGGTAGCGCAAGACCGTCGTCCCGCTTGCTTCAGGCTGGTGCTCGCGAGCGTAGCACGGCGCCTCTG
>DATAFY010000496.1:0-1841 GCA_036257205.1 Steroidobacter sp.
ATCTACGATGTGGAATTGACGCGCGACGGCGGCAGCTTCTCCACTCGTCGAGTGGTGGCGCGTCAAAAGGCGAAGACGATCTTTCATATGGAGCTGTCGTTCCATCGCCAGGAGCAGGGCTTCGAGCATGAGGCGGCGCTCGACGTGGAGGTGAAGCCGCCCGAGGAGTTGCTCAACACGACAGAGCTCGCATGCAAGTACGCAGCGCATCTGCCCAAGGACGTCGCGGCGGCGCAGCAGCAATCGATTGTTGAACTCAAGCCGCTCGACCCTGAGGATTTCTTCATGCGCAAGGCGCAAAAGGCGCGTGGCCTGTACTGGATCAGGTCCAGTTCCCCGCTGCCCGAGGATCCGCTCACGCAACAAGCGGCGCTCGCCTATTTATCGGATTATTTTTTGGTCTCGACCGTCCTGTTGCAGCACACGGGCTGGCTCATGTCGGAGCACGTGATGATGGCCAGCCTGGACCATGCGATGTGGTTTCACCGTCCGTGCCGTGCGGACGCATGGGTTCTGGTCGACGCCCTCAGCCCGTTCGCCGGCGGAGCGCGCGGCCTCACGCGAGCGCAGATATACGACCGCGACCGTCGGCTGGTCGCTTCGGTAGCGCAGGAGGGGCTGGTCAGGCCTAAGGCCGCCGACTAGGCTAACGCTGCCTTCAGCAGCTCTTTCATCGCCCAGCGTCGATTCCTGCTGCCAGCGTCGCTGCACGCAGCCGCTCGACGTCTCTCTTGCCGAGCAGCTTCGCCTGACCTGGCTTGAGATCTCCCGCCCGGAGCGGTCCGATTGCGACGCGCTCTAGTTCACGCACTTTCAGGCCCACGCGCGCCAGCATGCGGCGAATCTCGCGGTTCTGGCCCTCACGCAACGTGATGCTCAACAAGGTGCGATCGCCGCGAGCTCGATCAACGAACCGCTTGATGACGCGCACGGATTCCATCGACGCTTTTTTCGCCGTTTTCGCTCCATCGGCGCTCGGTGTGATGAGGTACATGCCGCTGCGCAACTTGTGCAGCTGTTCTGCGCTCGCCAGGCCCGAACACAGCACCCGGTATTCCTTGGTCAGGCCGAATCTGGGATGCGTCAGCTGGTGAGCGAATGCGCCGTCATTCGTGATGATCAGCAGCCCAGTGGAGTCGCCGTCGAGACGCCCGACGGGAAACAGGCGTTCACCGCGGCGCAGCGCTGCAGGGACCAGATCGAGCACGTTTCGCCGCCCCTGCGGATCGCTCGTGGTCGTGATCACGTTTTTGGGCTTGTTGACCAACACATAAGTGAGCGAGCGCCCTTTCTCGGCGAACTTTCCTTCAGTCTCGAGCGGCTCTGGAACGGATAATTCAAGGGGTTCGCCGTCCAGTTCGACGCGGTCGCTCGCTGAATCGATAAAACACGGAAGCGCGTCGACTACTCGTCCGTTCACGCGCACGCGACCCGCGATGATCATGTCCTCGCAATCGCGCCGAGCTCCGACGCCCGCGTCCGCCATCGCCTTTTGCAGCCGGACGCCGCGAGAGGATTGTCGTGAAGCCTGCATAGTCCGCACCCATCAGCAAAACGTAAAGCTTAACGCGGCCGCTCAGCCGGAGTTGGGATCGGAAAACGGAGTCGCGAGTCGAAGGGGCCGGACGGGCGGCTCGGTATCTGAATGCAGTCGCAGTCCGTTATCAACCGCTGGCCGTCCGCAGTTCTCTGCGCTTTGCGAATTCGTGATTGAGCAGCGCCCGCAGTCTGACGGGTTTCAGGGGCTTGTGCATCATCGTGAGGCCCGCCGCGCTCACCTTGCGCAACTGCTCAGGAGCCGTATCGCCGGAGATCAGCGCCGCTGGGACAGAGTCGCCGAG
>DATAFY010000514.1:0-5065 GCA_036257205.1 Steroidobacter sp.
TCCTTGCCCTGCGCCTTCGAACAAGAAGTCTCCGCGCGTCTGCGCATGCGATTGGCTCAGCAGACGCTCAGCGCCGTCCTCCCACACGGCTACGACAGAGCTCGAGTACCCGGAGGAACCGCTTTCGCGCAGGATGCTGCAACCGCGACGAAGCTTATCCGTACACCACTCGTCGTCCTGGTCGGCGAACGCAACGAAATCGAACGAGTCCGCCTTCGTGGCGCGGATTAACGCGAAAAAATTTTGCGCAGCGGAGCCGCTGGCCGAAGGCGCGTAACTGATCTGGATGCGTCCCGCATCGCGCAGATTTTCGAGCAGCTGGCGGGTGTCGTCATTCGAGCCATCGTCTCGAATCGATAGGTGGACGTCCACGTCCGCTTGTTCCAGGATCGATCGCACCTGCCGCTCGATCCAGCGCGCACCATTAAATGCAGCCAAGAGGACCAGGACTCGCGGTCGCGGCTGGGTAGATAACTGGAGTTTGGAGGCGCCCGTCTCGCCTTGTTCAGCGCTTATCGAACACATGCCATCGGGTACGGAGATCTTAGGGGGCGGAGGGCATCAGGCGAGCCATTCGGTATTCGCGGATTGCAGCCCGCTGTTCGTGCTCTGGTCCGCGCAATGCAGTCATGAAAAGCCCCATGTGCAAGATTTCGGCCGTCGCTGATCGCATTCACCCCGACTGGGAACATTGAGGCAACGCATCGTGTTGCTCATCCGCCTATCTTATGGCCTGAACTACGACATTTTAACGCGCTGTCATCTGCGAAACGTGCCCAATCCGGCATAATGGGGGCTTGTGTGGTAAAAAGCCTGCGACCGCGTGCGTCGATCGCCGATCAATAAAAGGAACAATAGGACGATGACGGAATCAGCTTACGGACGTGCCGAGCCGGTCGAGTCTCAGCCGGCCAGAAAGCAGACGCGTGGAACGCCGCACGTGATCGTAAACGATCTGCGAGCGGTCTCGACGCATTCACTCCACACGGCCTCGGGAGATTTTCCTTACCTTGATCTTGCTGCCGGTACACTCGTATCGGATGACTCGTTGCATCTATGGCGGCCGCATCACGTCGTCGTTCGTCGGCCGCTCGTAAAGGACGTCCTGAAGCGGGCTTTGGACATCGTTGGCGCGCTGTGTTTGGGAGTCATCTTCGGTCCGCTGATCATCATCGTCGCAATGTTGCTTAGTCGTGACGGCGGCAGCGTCATCTATCGACATCGCCGAGTGGGAAAGCAGGGACGGCTTTTCGAATGCCTCAAATTCCGAACAATGGTTCCAGATGCCGATCACACGTTGCGTGAATTGCTCGAAAGCGATGAGCAACTGAAGGCCGAATGGCTCCAGGGCCACAAACTAAAGCGAGATCCGCGCGTCACGCCCATTGGTCACTTTCTCCGCCGCACGAGCCTTGATGAGCTCCCACAACTGTGGAATGTCCTTCGTGGCGAGATGAGCCTCGTGGGACCGCGACCGATTGTTCGTGAAGAACTGCTGCGCTACGGGCGCAAAGCGGGCCTTTACCTGTCCGTGAAGCCAGGCGTCACCGGACTGTGGCAAACCACCGGGCGCAACAATACGGACTATCGTCGGCGAGTGGCCATGGACGTCTACTACGTTCGCAATCAGAGCTTCCTGTTGGACGCATACATCCTTATCAAGACCACGGGAGTGGTGATCGAAGGCGACGGCGCGTACTGACGCGCGACCTCTCGTCAATCCGTTGCGCCGTTGTCCGTAGTGCGCAGAGCTGAACTGCACGTGGCTGTCGTGCGCACATACTGGACGGTCTGCTTGCTCCGCTAGCGATAAGCCGCTCGGTGCGCGGCGCCTGGCGCCCACGCGCATTCGAGTCCTATCCTTTGCTGAAACGCGGCAAGGATTCACACCGCCTGCTTCCATTACGCACCGAGCGACATTGGTCACAATTTTTCCTGTCGGTAGCGCGGTACGATGCGAAATATTTTGTCTCCTCGGCTCGCAGACAGTGAGGCTTGGGTCGCACGCTCTTCCTTTGTCGGAACCCCCGACGCGTTCCCGCCGTATACGAAGTCAATCGACCACGGCAGTGCTCAGAACGCCGGCGCGTCGTTGACCGAGTGCCTTTACGCTCCGTGAGTAGTTCGCTAAGCTCGCGACCCATTTTTTCTTTGCCGGCAGTTACTTATACATGCGTCTTACGATCTTTGGTTCGGGTTACGTGGGACTGGTGACCGGAGCCTGTTTCGCCGAGGTCGGCAACAGCGTTTTGTGCGTCGACGTCGATCCGCGCAAGATCGAGATGTTGAAGCGCGGTGAATCGCCGATCTACGAACCCGGTCTGGATGAGCTGCTGAAGAAAAATCTGGAAGCGGGCCGGTTAAGTTTCACGACCGATGCTGTTGAAGGCGTGAATCACGGGTTGTTTCAGTTCATCGCCGTCGGGACGCCTCCGGACGAGGACGGCTCCGCGGACCTCAAATATGTCCTCGCCGTGGCGGAATCCATCGGCAAGAACGTCAACGACTACCGGGTCGTGGTGACGAAATCGACCGTGCCCGTCGGGACCGCCGACAAGGTCAAGGCGAAAATCGATGAGACGCTGAAGGCGCGCGGCGTGCAGATCGAGTTCGACGTCGTTTCGAATCCTGAATTTCTGAAGGAAGGCGCCGCCATCAACGACTTTATGAAGCCGGAGCGGATCGTTGTTGGGACGGACAATCCCCGCACGGCGGAACTGCTCAAGGTCCTCTACGATCCCTTCACGCGCAACCGCGAAAGAATGATCGTCATGGACGTGCGCTCATCGGAGCTGACGAAGTACGCCGCCAACGCGATGCTCGCGACGAAGATCAGTTTCATGAACGAACTCGCCAATCTCGCCGAGCGGATGGGCGCGGATATTGAGAAGGTCCGCCTGGGCATAGGCTCTGACCCGCGCATCGGATATCACTTTATCTATCCCGGGTGCGGCTATGGCGGTTCTTGTTTTCCCAAGGACGTTCAGGCGCTCGAGCGCAGCGCCTCCGAGCATTCTTTTGGCGCCGAACTACTGAGTGCGGTCGAGGCCGTCAACCGGCGGCAGAAATCGGTATTGTTCGAGAAAATCAGTCGCTATTTCCATGGTGATCTGGCAGGTAAGACCATTGCCCTGTGGGGGCTTGCGTTCAAGCCAAACACCGACGACATGCGCGAGGCGCCCAGCCGCACGCTTATCGACGCATTAATTGCTGCGGGAGCCCGTGTGTGCGCGTACGACCCGGTCGCAAACGAAGAGGCCCGGCGCATTTATGGCGACGCCCCCATGGTCAAATTCGCGGCCAGGTCCGCCGACGCGCTGCAGGGCGCCGACGTGCTCGCGATCGTCACGGAGTGGCAGGAATTTCGCAGCCCCGACTTCGAGCGGATCAAGGCTGCACTCAAGCAGCCCGTCATTTTTGACGGCCGCAACCTGTACGACCCCGGCTTCGTGAGGCGCTTTGGGTTCAAGTACTACGCCATCGGGCGCGGAGACAGCGTCTGTTCGCCCGCGGAGCGGCAAGCGACGAAGGCTGGGTGACTGAACGAGCACGGGTTTGTCCCTCGCGGGGACGCGTCCAGCGCCGCCGGTTCTCGGCCGAACGTCGAGAACAGACCTTTCGCACTCAGGACGGGCTTCAGCGGAGAGTTTGCAGGCCCATGACTGTATGATCGGTTTTTCGCTAATGAACCTCGAAAAAAGCATGAATTCATCGCGAATGTACTCACGTTCCGGCCCTCATCGCCCGGCAGTCACAATGGAGCAGCCATGCTGATCCCGGTCATCCTTTCAGGCGGCTCAGGGACTCGGCTGTGGCCGCTGTCGCGAGAGCTGTACCCGAAACAATTGCTGCCGCTCGTGGGCAAGGGAACCATGCTGCAGGAGACCCTTGCGCGCGTTGCGGACATCGAAAGCGTTGCGGCGCCCATTATCGTGTGCAACGAAAGCCACCGATTCCTGGTCGCCGAGCAGATGCTGCAAAAGAAGATCAAGCCCAAGGCGATCATCCTCGAACCGGTAGGCCGCAACACAGCCCCGGCCGCAGCTATCGCTGCGATGGCCGCCATGGCTGATTCATCGAGCGGGGGCAAGGCGCCGTTGGATCCGTTGCTGCTCATCCTTCCGGCGGATCACGTGATTCGGGACGTTGAGGCGTTCCGCAGTGCTGTGCACGTGGGGCAGAAGGCGGCGGAAGAAGGCAAGCTCGTCACGTTCGGCGTCGTGCCGACGAAACCGGAAACGGGTTACGGGTACATCCGGCGAGCTGAGAGCGCTGGAGCGGTGTATCCGATCGCGCGTTTTGTCGAGAAGCCGGATCTGGCGACCGCGCGGCAGTATGTGGAGTCGAAGGAGTACTACTGGAACAGCGGCATGTTCCTGTTCCGCGCGTCGACCCTGCTCGATGAGCTGCGCTCGCTCGCGCCCGACATTTACAACGCATGCACGCAGGCTTTCACGGCCGCGAAGCGGGACCTGGATTTCACTCGGCTGCCCGCCGCCGAGTTCGGCGCTTGCCGCAGCGAGTCGCTGGACTATGCGGTGATGGAGAAAACCGATAAGGGTGCGGTGGCGCCGCTTGATGCGGGTTGGAGCGACGTCGGGTCGTGGTCTGCATTGCACGAGGCGGTTCCGTCCGACCAGAATGGCAACGTCGCGCTGGGCGATGTGCTGACGGCCGATTCGCAGGGCTGCTATCTGCATTCCACCAGTCGCCTGGTCGCGGCGGTGGGGCTGAAGGACCACGTCGTCGTGGAAACGAAAGACGCTGTGCTGGTCGCCCCCAAAGATCGCGTGCAGGACGTCAAGGAGCTCGTCAATCAGCTCAAGAAACAGGGACGCTACGAGACCTCGCTGCATCGCGAAGTATTTCGACCTTGGGGCAGCTACGACTCCATCGATTCCGGCGAACGCTTCCAGGTGAAACGGCTGTCGGTGAAGCCGGGCGCATGCATGTCGCTGCAGCTTCATCATCACCGGGCTGAGCATTGGATCGTCGTGTCGGGCACCGCGCGGATCACGCGCGGGGAGGAGACGTTCCTGCTCGAGGAGAATCAGTCGACGTACAT
>DATAFY010000524.1:0-8370 GCA_036257205.1 Steroidobacter sp.
CATGCTGCTCGATTGTGCGGCGTGCCGTTTCGGCAAGGGCCGTTACGCAGAATTCAGTGAGCTTGCGTCCTTCAAGTTGTGCCGCGCGCTCGATCATCCCCTTTGTGTGCCTGTCGAGCCGAAAGCCAAGGCGTTCCGCTCGCATGGCAGAGTCTCTTTCCCGGGCAGCTGCAGTGTGTTTACGAGTCATGACCGCGCTCTTCAAACGTGAGCGACAGTGTACGTCAAGTAGACGTACACATCCACAGGGCCAAGGACGCGTCGTGTGAAGTGAATTGGTCAGCACTGGACCAAGAAAGGGACTGGGACAACAGCAAAGGAGCGCAAAGGTCCAAGGGATGGGGCAGCAATGGGGAATGGCCCTATCCAAAAGGGCCGGACCCAAGAAGGGAAAGGCTCGCACCTGCCATAGCCATCGTGCTCACGATGTTCGCGCTATTCTGTGCAAGTACGTCACTGCAACGAGTCGCGAGCGGATGTCCGAGAAGATGCCGGCGCATGCCGTGGCGCGACCAGAGCGCTACGATCAGTGGACACGATCGGCGTCATGATCGTGCCATTGAGTTTGCTCCTCTAGTCCTTGCCAATGCATCAAGCACCAACAAAGGAATTGCCGCCCCACGTGCTCGACGAACTTGCGCGGGTTTTCGCGCGGCGGGCGCTCGATCGTTCGCTCAAGGATGCAAACGCTGCCGTCAAGCGCACCGCGAGAGCACGGACATTCAGGCCTCTGCGGATGCGTCATCAACGGTCGTATCATCTCTCGACGCGTGGCTGATCATGCCTCGCGAGGCTTGCGCATTGAGGGAGTCGGGCCCGTTTCTGCGGCAATCCATGCCGACGGGCGTTTCACAGGAGCGGCAGCCACAGCGAGCTGCGCGGGCGGATTGAGGACTTGAAGCGCGCGTTTCCGCGTTGGAGTCGGCGCAGTGCAAGCGATGACGTTTCTGCTCTCGCAACACGCCTGCCGCGGCGGCTTCAGCGCCCAGTACCGGCGCTTGCCGACGCTGCTCACCCACTTCGTCCAGGCGCGCGCGCAGGGATAGTACGATCGACGCTGGTGACGGTGACTAACTCCGTGATCGGCGTCGCTCATGTTCACTAGTGTGTTCCGGGCGGGAAAGCTGGCTACACGTGTGGCGGTCGAGCTCGCCGCGGATCCGCATGCACTTGCCAGCGCCAAGCTCGATCTCCACGCGCTCCTCGTGCGCACCTCGAGCCGCTCGTGCGGGCGTCGGCGCCTGCTTGCGGATCTTGACTGGGACCAGGGCTGCCCCGCCGGCTCGAGCAGACCCTTCTCGTACTGCCGCTTCCAGCTGAATACCAGGTTCGCGTTCACTTCTTCGTGACGCCGCGCGCTCACGGCGAGCGACTGCTTTCCGCGAAGCGCTTCCTCGACGATCCGACGCTTCTCCTCAAGCGTGCGCATCCGCCGCTTGCCGCTCCGAACGGATGTGTGCCTCGCAACCTCAGCAGTGGACGTGTTTATCTCATGCTCCAAAGGGACACGTACCCCGTGTCCTTCAGTGAGGACACATCATCGAAGAACACTGTGCCGGCAATGTGATGGTGGTCGCCGGACGCTTACGTATGGATTGGGACCCTAGATGGCAGTTGACCGCGAAATCTAGCGAAATAGTAAGAAGGGGCGGCCTACATCGTATGCGTGGGCTTGTCGCCGCCGAGAGCCCCGGCCAGGTAGCTCTCGATTTTGCGCTGAGTATTGCCGCGATCCTGTTCGCTGAACTGCACGCCGATGCCGGCGGTGCGCTTTCCCTGAGCGCCTTTCGGCGTCATCCATATCACACGACCGGCGACGGGAAGCTTTTCATCCTCGCCCATCAGATTGAGCAGCATGAACACCTCGTCGCCGAGTCGGTAGTTGCTATTCGTGGGAATGAACAGCCCGCCGTTTTTTACGAAGGGCATGTACGCGAGATACAAGGCGCTCTTCTCTTTGATCGTAAGCGTCAGCAAGCCGGGCTTGCTGGTTGGTTGACCCATCACCCTGCCCTCTTCACCTAATGGCCTCACCGCACGTCCGAGAACCCTGATTTGCGTGTCGACGCCGTCGGCGTCAGCACGTCCAACAATGCGAACAGCCAGGATTCCACAGCCAGTTCGCGCTGGAGCGCCGTTCGGGCAAGTTGCGCCTTGAGCGCCCGTGCGCGATCAACCAAGCTGTACACATCACTTATGTTCAGCGTGTGCGGCGGGCTTGGCAAGTGCGTCTGCCCGCCCGGGAACGTGATCAAATCGGCATTTCCTGTAAGCGCTGCCCGCGCGAGCGCACTCAGCCAGAGATCGAGCCACACGAGCCGGTCCGCCAGCGCATCCTTTTCCCATTCGGCCGCGACCTGAGTCACATCCGCGCGGCCCGTCAGCAGATCGCGCAACCCTTTCTGCATGTTGTCGTTAAGCGCGTTGAATTTTCCGCCGGCGTACTCTAGGGCGAGAAGCGGCGCGCCGCCGGCAAATTCAAGCAGCGCAGGTTCTACCGCGCCGCCGCTCGCATGTTGCAGCCAGTCCAGCGCGGTTGCGGTTGTGGGGCGCGCGATACTGAGTTTCTGACACCGGCTTCGCACGGTGGCCGGCAATGCGGACGGTCGAGAGCTCACGAGAATCAGCAAGCTTGGAGGTGAAGGCTCCTCCAGCGTCTTAAGTACGCTGTTTGCGGCGCTCGTCGTCATCTGGTGCGCCGGGTCGATCACCGCGACTTTGTACCCTCGTCGATAGCTCGTGCGCGTGAGCCGATCCGCTGCATCGCGCACCTGCTCGATCGAGATCTGTTGCTTGTCTTCCTCGGGAGCGACCCAGGTGAGGTCGGGATGCGTCCCTGCCTCGATGAGCGTGCAGCTCGGGCAGTTTCCGCATACTTCCAGGGCCGTTTCGTGCGATCGCTCGCATAAGACCGCGGCCCCGAGCCAAGAGGCGAGCCGCCCTTTACCCAACCCTTGTGGGCCCTGCATCAACAGCGCGTGCGGCAGACGCCCATTGCTCCACGCCTGTCGCAGTTGGTCAACGGCCGCAGTGTGCCAAGGAAGCAGGCTGTGCGGCGGGATCTTCAGGGGCGCGTCGGCCATGATCAGAACAGACGGGATGTAACAACTGCGGCGATCGCCCGCGCGACGCTCGCTGCATCGGCGGTCGCATCTACGACGGCGAAGCGCTCGGGTTCGCTCTTGGCTCGATCGAGATAGCAGCGGCGAACGCGCTCGAAGAAATCGCGGCGCTCCTGCTCGAAGCGATCCGCTGAACCGCTCTTCGCGTTGCGCGCAGCCGCCCGCGATTCGCCGATGGCAACGTCCGTATCGAGC
Source organism: Steroidobacter sp. (assembly GCA_036257205.1). Lineage (GTDB taxonomy): Bacteria > Pseudomonadota > Gammaproteobacteria > Steroidobacterales > Steroidobacteraceae > Steroidobacter. The sequence goes on from DATAFY010000524.1 coordinate 3,318, forward strand.
AAGAGGGTGAGATCCGGCTGCAGACCGCGCTGAACCAGTCGCTCGAGATTCGCGATCTCCAGAGAATTCATGCCGCGTCCCGCCCCCTGGTAGGCGTACGTTGCATCGGTGAAGCGGTCGCACAGCACCCAGGCGCCTCGCTCGAGCGCAGGACGTATCAGGTTCTCCAGGTGCGCTGAGCGCGCAGCGAACATCAACAGCAATTCACAGGCGCTCGGCATCGGTTCCGCCGAGCTTTCCAGCAGAAGCTCCCGAAGGCGTTCTGCGCGCGGGGTGCCCCCCGGCTCGCGCGTCACAACGACTTCCAGTCCACGCGCGCTGAGCAAATTGTGGATTCCGCAGATCTGGGTCGATTTGCCGACCCCCTCCCCGCCCTCAATTGTGATGAACTTCCCGCGCTTCATTGCCGACGAAGTCTCCGCAGGTAGCGATGGACCGCGGCATTGTGCTCCGCCAGCGTCCTTGAGAAATGATGACTGCCGTCGCCCTCGCCCGTCGCGACGAAGAACAACGCGCCTGTCGCCTCGGGGCGCGCGGCCGCGCGGATCGAGTTCAGGCCTGGCATCGAAATAGGCGTCGGCGGCAAACCCGCGCGCGTGTACGTGTTGTAAGGCGTGTCTCGCAGCAGATCCATCCTGCGAATATTGCCCTCGTACGTTTGCTGCATGCCATAGATCACGGTCGGATCCGTTTGCAGCCGCATGCCGCGGCGCAGGCGCTCCACGAACACACCGGCGATCTGCGGGCGCTCACGATCAAGGGCCGTCTCCTTCTCCACGATCGAGGCGAGGATCAACGCTTCGTAGGCGCTGGCGAGCGGCAGATCCGGCGCGCGCTGCGCCCATTCTCGTTCGAGCGCCTCACGCATACGTCGATGGGCGATGCTCAGCAATTCCAGATCGCTCGTGCCGCGTGCGAAGTGATAAGTATCGGGGAAGAACTGCCCTTCAGGATGCAGGCCGGGCGCTCCGAGCGCACGCATGATTTCCTCATCGGAATCATTCTGGTGATCATTGCGGACCGCCGGATGTGCGGCCAAAGCGCGGCGAACGTCGAGAAAAGCCGCGCCTTCGACGAAAGTGATGCTGTGCAGCAACACGCGGCCGGAGTTCAGCAGCTTAAGTAGATCGCGCGGCGTCGTGCCGGGGCGCAGCTCGTACTCGCCGGCTCTGAGCCCGCCGGCGCGCCCCGTCAGGCGGGCCCAGGCAGTCCACACTTGGGGCCGCTCGAGCACGCCGCGATCTTGCAGGGATGCGGCCACGCCGCGCAGCGTCGCCCCGCGCGGCATCTCGAAGACCATCGGTTCGTGGAGCGAAGCGATGGGTGAGTCGAGCCACTGCCAGGCCCAGAAGAGCACGGCCGCTCCCGCCGCAACGCCGAGCGCGAGGAGCACGAAGAGCGTTCTCAGAACTGCGCGCATCACAGCAACAGCGCCTCACGCAAGCGCTGCGCCATCGGCGCATCAGCCCAGCGACGCCCATCGAGCGAAACCACCGACTGCACGCCGCGCACGGCGTTCGTCACGAACACTTCGCTCGCCGCATCGAGGTCATGGGGCCACAATGGCTCTTCCGTCGCCGCGACGCCCAGCTGCTCAGCGAGGCGCAACACGCGCCGCCGCATGATTCCCAGCACGCCGCAGAATCTGAGATCAGGCGTGATGAGCGCGCCGTCCCGGAGGATGAACACGTTGCCCGAAGTGGCGCACACGAGTTCGCCCTCGGTGTCGAGCATGAGGCCCTCATCGACGCCGTCCTGCAGCTCCGCTTGCGCGAGCACTTGCTCGAGTCGATTGAGGTGCTTCATTCCGGCGAGCCGCGCATTGCGGCCAAGCGGAGTTGCGCACCATTGCACTGCGATGTCGCGCTTGATTGCTTCCGGCGCTGCGTACAGCGCAACGATGCGCGTGGGCCGCGCGGTCGAAGCGGGGCGATAGCCGCGGCCGACGCCGCGTGTGATGATGATTTTCAGCACCGCGCGCCGCTCCGAGCCCGTCACGCGCTCGATGTCGCTCAACAACGCTTGGCGCGAAGGCGCGGGGATGCCGAGACGCTCGCAGCTGCTGTTCAAGCGCGCGAGATGGTCCTCCAGAAAACGCACGCGTCCGTCGCACAGCAGCGCAGTCTCGAACAACCCGTCGCCATAGTGCAGGCCGCGCTCGTCCACGGCGATGGCCGAATCTGGATCGGCGGGCGCCGCGCCATTGATCAGAACCGCAAGCGTCATGGACTCGCCCCCTCCGCGCCCAGAGCGCGCAGCACGCCGCGCGCTTTGGCGCGCGTCTCGGCGAGTTCGCGCTGCGGATCAGAATCCGCGACGATCCCAGCGCCGGCCCGCAGCGAAAGATCTTGGCCGTGCACCGCGATGGAGCGAATAAGGATGTTCAGGTCCATGTCGCCGTTCAGATTGAGATAGCCCAACGCGCCCGTGTACGCCCCCCGCGCCTGCGCTTCGAGTTGCGCGATGATCTCCATACAGCGGATCTTAGGGCAACCCGTAATCGTGCCGCCCGGAAAGACGGCGGCCAGGACCTCCCCGCTCGTGACGAGCGGACGCAGCCGCCCACGCACGTTCGAGACGATGTGATGGACGTGTGCGTATGACTCAATGGTCATGAATTCATCTACGTGCACCGAACCGGCCTCGCACACGCGTCCGAGATCATTGCGCTCCAAATCGATCAGCATCACGTGCTCAGCTCGCTCCTTGGGGTGAGCGGACAGCTCATCCATTAGGGCGCGATCGCCGCGACCCGTGGCGCCGCGCGGACGCGTGCCTGCGATTGGACGAGTGGACACTTCTCGGCCGCGCACTTCAACGAGGCGCTCGGGGGAGGAACTGACGATCGCAAGATCATCGAACTGCGCGACGGCGCAGAACGGCGCCGGATTGGTCTCTCGCAGCCGGCTGTAGAGCTGCGCGGGGCGCACGTCGTTTTGCAGACGCGCTCGCCACGCGCGCGAGAGGTTGGCCTGATAGATGTCGCCGGCGGCGATATGCGCAAGCGCCGCTTCCACTGCTTGCGTGAAGCGATGAGCGGGTTCTTCTTCCACCGCTGCTTCCACCAGGTCCTTCCTTAAGGCGCCGAGTTGCGGATTGGAGGCGAGATCCCTTTCGACTTTCTCGGCAAGGCAAGCTGCCGCCGGTTCGGCGACGAACCATCCCTCGCCCGTCTCGTGCTTGTAGATGAGCGCCGCGGGAATCCGGATCGCCTGCGCGATGGGGCCGCGCTCGGGCTGCGGCAAGCGCAGTCGCGGCTCGATCTGAGCGGCGAGCTCGTAGCCCAGATACACGAGCCACCCGCCGGTGAAGGGCAGATCGACGCTGGCTTGTGCGGCTCGCTCACGCTCACGCCAGGCGTCGAGTTCGCGCAGAAAACTGCCGGACGCGAGCGTGCACCCGGTGTGAGTCAGACGAGCGTCGCGATGCAGCGTGAGCCGATCGCCCGGGCCCACAAATAGAATGTCATGTCTCCCGAGCGGCTGACCCACGGCGGCGCTTTGCAGAAGCGCCGGGTAATCGCCCGGGCTCATCGAATGCAGCGCAAGCAGGACGTCGGGATTGACGTCCATCGATTGCACTACGGGCCCGGCCGCCATAGGCGTTTCTCCCGGGAGAGGCGCGAGCGACTAGTCGAGGGTGCGGAAGATGAGGCTGCCGTTCGTCCCGCCGAAACCGAACGAATTGGAGAGGGCCGCGCGAATCGGCATCGCACGCGCCGTCTTGGGCACATAGTCCAGATCGCAGCCTTCGCTCGGATGATCAAGGTTGATCGTCGGGGGCGCGACCTGATCCCGCAAAGCCAGGATGGAGAAGATCGCCTCGACCGCTCCGGCGGCGCCGAGCAGGTGTCCCGTCATGGATTTGGTTGAGCTCACGGCGAGCTTCCGCGCGTGCTCTCCGAAGCAACGTTTGAGAGCGAGCGTCTCCGCGCGGTCTCCCAGATCCGTCGAGGTGGCGTGCGCATTGACGTATTGCACCTCATCCGGGTTGAGCCGCGCGTCTTGCAACGCATTCGCCATCGCCAGTCGGGCGCCCTCGCCGTTTTCCGGGGGAGCTGTGATGTGGTGCGCATCGCCGCTCATGCCGAACCCGATGAGTTCTGCATAGATGCGTGCGCCGCGCGCCTTCGCATGCTCGTACTCCTCGAGCAACAATGCCCCGGCGCCGTCGGAAAGTACGAAACCGTCGCGATCGCGGTCCCACGGCCTGCTTGCAGCCTGCGGGTTTTCGTTGCGCGTCGACAGTGCGCGCGCCTGAGAGAAACTGCCGAGCCCGAGCGGCGTGGTCGCCATTTCGCCCGCGCCTGCGACCATGACGTCCGCATCACCGTACTGAATCAGGCGCATTGCGAGGCCGATCGCGTGCGTAGAAGTCGTGCAGGCCGTGACCGTCGCAAGGTTTGGACCCGTCAATTTGAAATTGATGGACACATGCCCGGAGATCATGTTGATGATGCTGCCCGGCACGAAGAACGGGGAGATTTTTTTCGGACTCCTCGTCTCGGCGTACTTCTCGTAATTCGCTTCGATCGTATCAAGTCCGCCGATCCCGGCGCCCATGGCGACCCCGATGCGATGAGCGTTTGCGGACGTGATCTCAACGCCGGAGTCCTTCAGGGCGTCGGCGGCTGCGGCGTAGCCGTAGTGCATGAACGGATCCATCTTCCGCAAATCCTTCGCCGGAAGATACTTCTCTGCGTCGAAGTCCATGACCGCCCCGCCGAAGCGCACGGGGAATGCGCTCACATCGAAGCGTGTGATCGGACCGATGCCGCTTCTGCCCTCCCGCACATTCTCCCATGCGGCGTCTACGGTGCTCCCGACGGGAGACACAATACCAAGACCGGTGACTACAACGCGTCGCCTGGACAAGCGGTTACCTCGGGATACGTATGGAGAGTTGAATCGGACGGGTCAACTCGCCTTCCTTGGCCAGCGGGGAGCTGCGCGATTCGCTCGCGCAGCCCGGCGCGGAATAATCAAGCCTGGTTGCGGCGCTCGGTGATGTAATCGATCGCCTGCTGAACGGTCGTGATCTTCTCGGCGTCCTC
>DATAFY010000602.1:0-7398 GCA_036257205.1 Steroidobacter sp.
ACGGCGAAGGCGAAGGGCGTTCTCGCGGCCTGACGCTAGCGGCGTGTGTGAGCTGATGAAAGCAAGAGGCCGAGCGAGGCCCGCTCGGACTCTCGCTTGCGCACCCGCGCACGATGACCGGGGGCGATCGGGCTACTTGCCGAGGAGGGCGGATTCGGGCGCGACGCATCGGCTCGCTTGCGGTCACTCCGCCCAATCGCCCGATACAGCCGGCGAGCAACTTCTCTAGCGCAGAGCGCAATGCGGAGCTCGTCGAGGCGCATTACATTGAGTGACACCCGGTTCGCAGCGCTTGGACCGCGGGGAAGCAGCAGAATTCTGAAGTTTGCCGATCATTCAGCCTCCGTAGTCGGCAGCGCCGCTGTCAGCCGCACGAAGCGAGCTTGCGCCATTCGAGCGATGAGGTAGGCGGCTACGCGACAGGGTCAATCGGCGTATCCGCGCGGCGGCTTCGTGAGATCATCACGATCCCGGAAATTCGGGATAGTGAGGTCGAATGATGCAGCGCGGCCGCATCGAGGTTTCCACGCGCTACACTCGCACCGCAGTCGTGCTTCACTGGCTCGTCGCCGCGATTCTTCTCGCGCAGATACCGTTCGGCTGGTATGTCGACGAAATTCCTCGCGGCACGCCGGCGCGCGCGTGGTACATCAATCTGCACAAATCGATCGGCCTCACGCTGGGCCTGGTCATCCTTTTTCGTCTGTTCTGGCGCTGGTCGCACCCGCCCCCGCCGCTCTTAAATTGCATGCCGTCATGGCAACGCATCGGCGCACGCGCGAGCCACATCGCCCTGTACGCGTGCATGTTGCTCATGCCGCTCACTGGCTACATTGCCTCGAATTTCAGTCGGTGGGGAGTCAAATACTTCAATGCGATCCTGCTGCCGCCCTGGGGTGTGGACGACAAACAGATCTACGCATTCTTCAACGGCGCACACGTTGCCATCTCGTACGTCTTTGTTGCGCTCATCTTAGTGCATGTGCTCGCCGCTCTGCGGCATGCGGCGGCGCACGACGGGGTTTTTCAACGGATGTGGCGTTTTTGAGAAAAGCGGATGCTGGTGAACAGCGGATTGCCGAACGCCCGCGCTCGATTCATCAAAGAGAATCAACAGCTCGCGAGCACGCGGCTGCTGCCATTTCGATCTAAAACTTCCCATCTGCACAGTCACGCTGGAAAAGACGGGCGTTTCAAACGTCGTTTTTATGAGTGGCGATGATCTACGCAACGGCGATCACCCAGACGCAAAGGCCGTCTTCGATCTGGACATTGTGCAGATGCTCGCCGCCGCGCGCGCTCAACACCGGGCCGCGATCTAGCCAGAAACGCGTTGAAAGGGATGCCGAGCCTATTCATCTGCCGCGGTCGCGAGCGACCAAGAGAGGGTAGGGAAGCGCAAGGGCGTCGCCGCGAGGCGGGGTCTGAAGGAAGCAAACGCGCGAGCCGATGAACAAGAACCGTGTGCGAGGCATATCGCATGGGACGAGTGGGCATATGACCACGAACTGCATATTTATCAAGTACGCCGGTTGCAAATCCGGCGGAGCGCTTGAACTCACCTCGTTATATCTGCCGTTTGCTGTGAATACACGACTGAGGGTCGAGCGATCGGTCCTGACCAGGCGGCAGAAGTCGCCACTTGCCCAAAAGATCCGTCGCGGCGAGGTCGTCGTCACGACTGAGCTGACGCCCACCAAGGGGATCGACTTTCCGGAGCTCGACGCGAAGTCGGAAGCCCTGAAGGGCGTACGTGGACGGCACCAACCTGACGGATTCGCCGCGGACGCGCGTGTCCACCCCGCGACCGCCGTCGGTCGCCTGCTGCTGGATCGCGGGATCGGATCGAGCCCATTGTCCAGTTCACCGCGCGCGCTCAACACCGGCCGTGATCTAGCCGCAAACGCGCTGAAAGGATCCCGCGCCTAGTCATCGCGCCGCCGCGAACGCAGCGGCGAGTGACTTCGATGTTGAGCTCGCCAACACGTGTCGTAAGAGCAAGTCCGGAGCGCAGTTCCTGCAGACGCAGGCGGTCTACGACCCGATGCTGCTCGGAAAATTCGTCGCCGCTGTTGAGCCGTGCGGTCTGGCGGTGCTGGCCGGCGTGATTCCGCTGAAATCCGCCAATTGAGCAATATGGCTGAACGAGAACGTGCCGGGCATTTGCGTTCCCGACGCGCTCATCGCTGAAATGCAGGCGGTTGAAGGGGATGCGGACGCGGAAGCGTCGAGATCGCGGGGCGCATCATTGTGCGGCGCGCAGCCTCATTGCGTACACCTCATGACCACGGGACGTATCCCGCCGTCTTATCCGCCGCCGGGCTACGCTAGGCCATCGGGGCGTTCCTGCACAGGCGGCATCCACGACGCTGAGCGAGTCGCCGAGCAGCGCGAAGTTCTTGCACGCGTCGTGATCCACGGCGTTTGTGTGAAACGCGGATGCGGTGCATTTCGCCGCTATTCTACGCGCGATCCGCCTCCCGCTCGTGCAGCTCATCCCGACACGTCTTGCGCCGACGATCAGATCTGGCTTGGCGTCGCCTACGGTGAGTTCGTTGACTTCTTCAGTCGATGAAAAGCAGCATTGTGCACTCAGGCATAGCTGCTTTAGTGCAACGAACTTCGCCGCCTGCTCGATCAGGCGCTTGAGATCATCATTGCGTTCGAGTTGAGTGCGTCTGGTGGCCATGAGGCCCAGCACAACGAACTTGCCCTTCCGCGTGAAGCGCAGGTTTTCAAAGAAGCGCCCGCCAAAATGCAGTGATTGAGTTTCAGCTTGTCCACGCAGCCCGAAGGGCGTGAACTCCACATCCCCCTTGTCGCTGTGGAGATGTACGATTATGCTCCATTCGATCGTTTGGTCTTGCTCCTCTGCATGCGCCCATTAGGTCAGATGCGGCGCTCGCCACTGCGCGTAAGCTCGACGGTTCGTCGGGATCCGCGATCCGATAAGCTGTGCGAGCTTCGGCATAGAGGGAGGCGCAGTAACTGCGTCATCGCGCAGGTGCTGCGACAGCATTTGTTATCAGAGTACACCGCACATCTTTCCGGGAGCACGCTATGACGAACGAATCTTCGGGTCTGCAGTTGACGTCGCTGGTCAAGAAGAACCGCGAGCTCGAGATTTCTTTGGTCCGCGTTCCAGTCGCCGAGCCTGCCCCCGATGAAGTCGTCGTTCGCGTTGAAGCGGCCCCGATCAATCCATCGGATCTTTTTCTGATGTTCGGTCCCGTTGACATGACAACGGCCAAGTCGTCGGGCGACCTGCATAACCCCGTCGTGACCGCCACGATTCCCGAGAGCGTGATGCGGGCGCTCGCGGCGCGCGTGGACGAGTCCATGCCGGTGGGCAACGAAGGCGCCGGAGTCGTAGTGAAGGCGGGATCCTCTCCGCAAGCGCAAGCGCTCCTCGGCAAGACCGTAGCAGTGCTTGGCGGGGCGATGTATTCGCAATTTCGTACGCTCCATGTCGCACAATGCCTGGAACTGCCGCCCGGAACGAAGCCGTCCGAAGGCGCATCGTGTTTCGTCAATCCTCTGACTTCGCTCGGCATGGTCGAGACGATGCGTCGCGAAGGGCACACGGCGCTGGTGCACACGGCGGCGGCCTCGAACCTGGGCCAGATGCTCAACCGTATCTGCATCAAGGACGGCGTGAAGCTCGTCAATATCGTGCGCAGACGGGAGCAGGAAGACCTGCTGCGATCCCAGGGCGCAAGGTACGTGTGCAACTCGACCTCTCCGAATTTCACGGACGAGTTGACGCAGGCGCTCATCGAGACGGGCGCCACGCTCGCATTTGATGCGATCGGCGGCGGCAAGCTGGTCAACCAGATTCTCAGCTGCATGGAGGCGGCCGCGGTTTCCAAGATGAAAGAGTACAACCGGTACGGCTCGACGACGTACAAGCAGGTGTATATATACGGCTTTCTCGACCGCAGTCCGACGGAGCTCACGCGCAACTTCGGTTTTGCATGGGGCGTCGGCGGCTGGCTTCTGATGCCGTTCATGGAGAAGATCGGCCGAGAAGGAGTGCAGAAGCTGCGTGCGCGCGTGGTCGCGGAATTGAAGACGACGTTCGCGAGTCACTATACGAAAGAGATCTCGCTCCGCGAAGCTATGCAGCTGGACATCATGGCGGCGTACGCGAAGTTCGGTACGGGAGAGAAGTACCTTATCAATCCGGCCAAGTAGCTTGGGCAGCCCTGTCGGCGAGGCTCAGCAGCGTTCGCGAGTGAGGTCGGCTGATCAGCGAAGAGCGTCCGCGCGTACGAACACCATGCGTTCCTCGAACGTGCGGCCCAATTTCGTCTGAACGCGTCGGTTCTGCACGAAGGACCGACGATCGGGGGCAAGTTCTATGCGGTATTCTTCACGCATCCCGGACACGCTGACAGCGCTGCCTTCGAGCGCCTGCGGCGTTGCCCAACGATAACTTGCCTCTGCAATAATCTGCTCGCCTATCCGCACGGGATAAGGCTGGCCGTCGGTACGGCCGGAATAGGTCTCGTGCGCGGCGGCGTTCTCTGATTGCGGCGGCGAATTCCAATGAAGTTCGAATTGCAGCTCGTCAGGCGTCGCGACGAGGACGGTCAACGTCAGACCGGGCGGGGTCGCGTTGGCGAGCTGGGACTGCTCGGGCGCCAAGCGCCACGAACCGAGCCAGGCGCTGTAGCTGGCGCGCTCGGCGCGCGTCGCGGTGCAGGCGGCGGAGGCGAGCACTGCGATCGCCGCACATGTAAGAACGAGAACCCGTCGCGCGCGTATGTTCACCTGATCAAATGCCATCACGATGCGCCGCCTCGGATCTGCAGATTCTGGCCTTCCGCATAGCCGCAGTGTACAGCTGAGCTTCGTTGCGACGCGGCATTTCTCGCACGTTCCGCTCGGCCAGTCACGGATCGTCTTATTATCTATCCCCAACCTGATGTAGATGCGCGCGGTTCAATGCGCGAACGACGTTCGACGCGGGCAGCTCCGAGTCTACGCCAGGCAGTCTCAATCGAGAGGCGACGTTGATGCAATACCTCACTGCAACCGAGGCGCGCCAGTTCGCTGAACGCTGGCTGCCAGCCTGGACCGGCAACGATCCGGAACGTCTAGCGAGTTTTTATTCGGAGGACGCTTTCTATCTCGATCCGGGCGCACCCGAGGGTGTGAAGGGTAAGCCTGCGATCCTTGCGTACTTCAAGAAGCTCCTTGCCTACAACCCGAGCTGGATGTGGACGCAGATCGAGAGCATTCCTTTGCAGGACGGGTTCCTTAACAAATGGCGGGCTGAGATCCCGGTGGGCGACAAAAAGCTCGAGGTGATCGGCGTCTGCCTGGTCCAACTGGATCGGGCGGGCAGGATCCGGCGGAACGAGGTGTATTTCGATCGCTCTTTGCTTTTGAACGAAATCGAAGGACATCGAGCGGCTCTTCGCGAGCATTCGCCTCGAGTTTGAGTGATGACATGTGCGCAAGGGCTTTCAGATCAGGGCCGAACAGCCGGCCGACATCCCGGCCATTGACGCGCTGATCGCGGCAGCATCGCTTATCCCGAGGCAACCAGATTAAGACCGGTGCCGCGCGACTCGATCAGTCCGGAATCAACGACTCCCGTACGTCCCCCAATAGTCACGAGTGAAGAGTCATGAAGCTGTATCGCTACATCACCGGGCCGGACGACACGGAGTTTTGTCTGCGCGTTTCCGAAGCGTTGAACAAGGGATGGGTGCTTTACGGCGGTCCGACGCTCACTTTCAACGGGCAGCGGGTCATCGCCGGTCAGGCCCTCGTAAAAGAAGCGCCAGGTGAGTTTTCGCGCGATATCGATCTGCCTAATCAGTGAGGCGGCGCTGAGCTTGACGGAACCCGGCGCTCGGACCGCCGGGTCAGACTCGAAACGGTTCAGTATCCGCCGAACACCCTCGCGATAGCGGCGCTGCCGCGCCCGACGGGATCTTTGCGGATGAGCTTCTCTTCTTCGGCCGCCTGCCTGAACAGAGCGTCGAGACTGCGCGTGAGCACGTGTTGTTCGAGGTCCAGATCCGGTTTGTTGGACAGCGGAAGCTGCTTGTACGTCGTGAGTAGTTGCTGGTACTGCTGATAGAAGCCGAGTTGCCGCAGATTGCGTTGAATGATCGGGAGATAGCGCTTGCGCAAGCTCAGTTCCGTCTGCCCCCGAAAATATTCCGTAGCGGCTGTGTCGTGGCCGCGCACGATGCCCAAGGCATTCGTGATCGTCATCGCGCGAATTGCATCGATGAATACGGGCTTTGCTTCAGTCGCCGCCTGTTCTGCACCCTGATTCATCAGGGATTCTATTCGGTCGACTTGTCCGCCCAGCCCAAACTGTCGCAGACGCGTCGCGAGCGGCTGGACCGGGTCAGGCAGTCTGATGCGATAGGCGGAATGTTTGCTGTAGCCGCCGGGTTGCGAGAGCGCATCCGCAGCCCGGATGTTGCCCAGTTCCAGGGAGTTCTTCACGGCCTGGGCGAGACTCGATTCATTAGATTGTCCCGCCGCTTCGGCGCTGGCCTGCAGGATCTGCGACATTTCCGAGCAGCCGCCCAGGCCGAGCGTCGTCAGAATGAGCAGACCGGCGCGGAAACGCCTCAGCTGTAAGCCGCTCACCATCGATTTTCCCATTGCGATATCCGAGTGACGTGGAACGCGGCGGAGTGTAATCGCAACTGCAGGGGGCCGCGCCAACGCACCCCTCGCGGTTGGCCATCGCGAGATGGGCTTCACATTTTTGGCTTCGCCGGCGAAAACGAGCGGCAGCGTCTGCCATCAAGTACAAGCAAGGACGGCCCTGCGCAACCCATGAATTCTGCGCAGAACGGACGACGGGAACCTGCGTCAGCGGGCGGCGTTCTCGAAGTGAAGCACCGCAGCCGACGCGGGAGACAGATCATGAACGCCGTCGTCAATCGAATGACTCCGAGCATCACGACCATGATTCGCATGGACCATTCGCACGTGCTGGCGCTCTTTCATCGTTACAAACCGGACACCCCGGTCGCCAAGAAGCAGGCGCTCGTGAGCAATGCATGCCTCGCATTTGATGTGCACTCGCAGCTGGAGGAGGAAATCTTTTATCCGGCGTTGCGCACCGTAATGACGGGCGACGATGTGTTGCAGAACGCGGAGCTGCAACATCAGGAGATTCGGCGGATCATCGGCGAACTGCGCGAACGCAAGGTCGGCGATGAGGCCTACGATGACAAGTATTGCGAGCTGATGCGCATCGCAATGCATCACATTGCCGACGAGGAGACTCGACTGCTGCCCGCCGCCGAGCGTCTGTTGAAAGACCAGCTTGGTCGCCTCGGCGTAGAGATGACGAGACGGCGCATCGAGCTGATGAAGCCGCACGCAGGCGAGATCGCCGCAACAACCGTGCGTTCCTTC
>DATAFY010000069.1:0-7161 GCA_036257205.1 Steroidobacter sp.
TCACGACAAAGTAGAGCGCGAGTCCGACGACGACCGCAATCGCATCGTTCCAACCCGTGACTGGCGCGGTCCGGATGGGACGCTGCGTACGGCGCTTGAGAGAAATTCGGTCCGCGATCGCCCAGGCGAGAAAGCCGCCGAACAGCAGTACGTCCGGCAGGGTTCCGTTCGCAATCAGATGCGCCAAGGCCCAGAACTTTACCGCAGCCAGCATCGGATGCTGGAGCGCGGCCTTAATTCGCCCAGGGACGTACGTTGCAAGCAACAGAGGGAATACCGGCGCCATCAGTATCGCTGACAGCCAGCGGGTCCACGCAGGCGGCGTATACAACACCATCGGATCCGCCCGCGCGACGCCGTAACCCCAAATCAGCAGCGCCAAGCCAGCGATCGAGACGAGCGAGTACAAACCCTTCCAGGAATTCTCGCCGATTCGCGCGGCCGTCGCATCGCGCCAGCCCGGCGCAGCGATCGAGACTGAGTGCATGCCGAGAAAGGCGATCAGACCAAGGACAAAACAGCTCATGTCGCAGCCCTGTTCCTTCGAGCGTTATATGTCACGATCTTTCCGGACGAGAGCATAAACCACTCATGGCGGTCCTCTCGCATCCGGCGGCGAGCCGAGCCGCAGCAGTTGCATGGCGGAAGCCTTAGGCGCCCTTAGCGGTTTCAACGCGTACATCCCCGGGATCGAGCCGGGGAGCGCACTGCCTCATCGCGGCCCGAGGAACTCAGGGGACTCGCTGCCGCCGTCAGCAGAACGCCGGCGCGATCCATCTGACATCCACAGACCCGAGCAAGCCGCGCTGCCGCTCACGCTCGAGGAGGGCTGCCTCATCTGTACGCCTGCGGCTAAGAGGTAAGTATGCGGCGGAGCTGACGCCACGGCGCGCGCGTGCAGAAACAAGACGTGAGACGGTGAGCGCTCGTTGGCGCTGACAAGATGCCTGCCTGGTCGTGGTTAGACGCCGCTGGGCTGCGCGCGCCGGCTCGCGGCGTCGGGCTGAACTCGCGCGGCCGCTCGGAACTTCAACAGCTCCTCACGCAGCCAGGCGGCGCTCGGAATCGCCGGCGCATCTGCGCATTTGACCAGATAGGGTTTGCCGCTCGTGCTGCTGCGCGACGCCGCTCGCTCGATGAACGCCTCTGTAGTCGGCGCCCAGTTCTTTTCCAGCAGGTACTCGTACTTGCGCTTGAGATGGTCTGCCGCTCGCGTCGATGAGTACCACGCGCCATTGCGGTGGAATTGGCAACCGGAGTCCGCCAGGTAGGAGATCAGATGCGATATTTCATTGTGGGGGGCGGCATTGGGTTCGCCGGCGCCGGCAAAGCCCGGCAACACAAGAGCAAAGAGGAATACGAGTCGACTCATGTCAAGAACACGGGAGATGCGATGGACGTCAAAGTGCACAAGCGCCGTACGTTCTGCGCGCAATCACGTTCCGCCCCTCATGCGCCAGGCAGCGCCGACAGCCGTTCGCGTTGATCCTCGTACGCCTTCGCGAAATCTTCGCTGAATAGGCTGCGAAAGGCGGTTTCGGGATTGCTGGCGAGCTCATGATACTTGTTGCGATACAGCTCCCAGTACTCCAGCTTGGGCGGCGCGCCGAGCAGCGAGCCTTTCCTGGTCAGCCGTTCGAACTCTTCCTGCAGGCGATCCGGATCGAAGCGGGCCAGCATCGCCTGAAAGGCGACGCGAATCGCCGCAACGATCGCGGTTTGATGATCGCGAAACTCGCGCGACGCCTGCTGCAGGGTCTGCGTCGTCGGGGCTCCGGCGCGGCGGTCGTCCTCGAGCAGAACGCGAATGGCGTCCGACGGATTCGCGCAGGATCTCAACAACAGGTCCGCTCCCGCATTCGAGGTGCGCGCGTTCGGCAACTGCTCCTTCATTTGCTCAGGCGCGCGCAGGGTCTGGATCACGCTCTCTACTGCGGTGCGCAGCAATTCGCCCGCGGCGTGCGCCGTTGCGCGCGTCGGCTCCAGTCCTGTCACGCCGGCCGCCGACAGCATCGCCTGGATGGGCGAGGCGCGCCCATCAAGATCCGGAGAGCTGTGCTGGGCTCGCGATGCGCCTGCAGAAGGAGCCGGGACCGGGGCAATCTCGGAGATCTCTGTCACGACGAACCATTCGGCGTTGTCGTCGCTCTCGATTTGCTGCGCTGCACCACTCATCCGCGGCTCGGGCTTGGGAGCTTTCCGCGTGGTGCAGGCCTGCATGGGACGCTGATTGACTTGCCTGCTCACCGCCGCCAGCACGTCGTTGCGCGCGCCGCTCTGCGCGTCTTGTTCGATCGCGACCCGGATCTGATACGTGTCGATAAAGAGAACATCCCCGTCCTGCAGCTGATAGCTCTGGGTACGCGACAGACGGTGATCCGGCGAATTGATAAAGACGCCGTTCGTGCTCGTGTCCTCGATGAAGTACTTGCCTTTGACGTACCGGATCAGGGCGTGACGGCCGGATACGTAGGGATCCGTAAAGACCCAGTCATTGTCGGGGAGACGACCGATCGTTCCACCAATAGAGTTGAAGACCTTTCGGCTATTAGCGCCCAGGTTCGAGGCATGCCCTCCAATGACTTCGAGCGTCAGGACCATGGGAGGCCTCCGGCCTATTCAGGCCACACCACTCGGACCCGGCCAGTATCCGTCAGAGATAGGAAATTTTTTGAGTAAAAGCACACACTTCTGACGCAAGTCTGCATTGGCGCTCGCGCTGCTCTGCTGCGGAGCCGAATTGTGAACGCCCTCCGTCTGCGAGGCATGGAGGATCAAGGCGACGCGGGAGGGTTGCCGCGGAACGGCAGCCGCCCAGACAGCAGGGGTCGATCTGAGAATCGGGGTTGAGGTCCGCAATTGGGGGACGGCGGGCACACAGCGCGGCCGGCGACAGTCGCAGCCACAACCCGTTCATTCCCCCCGCAACGTCGCGATGGGCGGATGATTCACCACCGAGCGAGTGGCGAGCGTGCCGCTCACGCCGACGAGCAGCGCGCCCGCGGCCAGACCGATCGTCCACACGCTTGGATCGAACGTGTAGTCCAGATTGAATAAATGCGTCGCGACGAAATAGCCGGCGGCCGTGGCGCCCAGCGCTGCCAGCGCACCTGAGAGCAGACCTAGCGTCGTGAACTCCGCCGCGACGCCCTGAAACACGACGCGCCGACTTGCGCCAAGCGTGCGCAGCATCGCGCTCTCGTACCGCCGCTCATCGCGGGTCGCCTGAATCGCAGCAAGTAGGACTGTCACGCCGGCAAGCAGCGTGAAGCCGAAAACGTACTGTACTGCAAGCGACGCTTTGTCGATCACGCCTCGCACCTGAGTGAGGATCGCCTCCACGTCGATGATCGTGACTTCCGGGAACTGTCGGACGAACTCAAGCAGCACGCGCCGGCGCTCATAAGGGATGTGTACGCTCGTGAGATAGGTTCCGGCGCTGTCGTCCAGAACGCCCGGGGAAAACACCATGAAGAAGTTCGGCCGAAAGGAGTCCCACTGCACTTCGCGAAGACTCGCAAGTCTGGCGGTGATCGTTTCACCCGCGATGTCATAACTCAGCACATCCCCGAGCTTCAGGCCGAGCTCGCGAGCGAACTCCGCTTCCACCGAAACGCGCGGCCCGCCGTGGTCGCCGGAGCGCCACCACTCTCCCGCGACGAGCTTGTTGTCGCGCTGCATGTCGTCAGCCCATGTGAGATTCACTTCACGGTCGAGGAATTCTCGGCCGCGATCAGTGAGGCTGTGCGCCTTGCCCGCCGGCGCGCCATTGATCTGCGTCAGGCGTGCGCGAAGCATGGGTACGAGCTCGGGCGGGGTCATGCCGCGAGCAGCAAAGAAGCTGCGGACGTTCGCGCTCTGGTCCGGACGGATATTGATCATGAAATGATTCGGCGCATTCTCCGGCAGGCTCTCGCGCCATTGCTCCATCAGGTCGTTGCGCACGACCGCCAACAGGAGCAACACCATGAGTCCGAGGCCGAATGCGACGATCTGGATCACGCTGTCTCGCCCGCGGCGCGCGATATTCGCCATGCCATAGCGCCACGCCACACCGACGCTCGCGCGAAACACGCCTAACGCGCGCACCAGAGCCCAACCGGCAAGCATCAGGACTGCAAAGGTCGCAAGGGTCGCGCCGACAACATACAACAGCAGGTCGCGATCGCGGACGAGCCAGGCAAGCAATGCGACGAGGACCGACAGCGCGGCGCCGTACACGGTCGCGTAACGCAGCGGAGGCGGCTCGAGATTGCGGCGAAGCACGCGCGCGGGCGGCGTATGACGAAGCTGCAGAAGAGGCGGGAGTGCAAATCCCACAAGGATGAGGATCGACGTCATCAGCCCCAGCCCCGCGGGGCTCAGGGCGGGACGGGGCAACGTCCCGCGCACGAGGTCTTTGAGCACGTATGCAATGCCTTCCTGCGCGGCGTAGCCGATGAGCGCGCCGAGCATTCCCGCAACGATCGCCAGCAGCAACAGCTCCGTCATGCTGATGGCCAGGATCAGCCGCTGCGACGCGCCCATGCTCTTCATCAGAGCCGCCGTATCGAGGCGTCGCGACACGTAGCGGCGCGAGGAGATCGCCACAGCAATGGCGGCAAGCAGAATGGCGACCAACGCCGAGAGGCTCAAGAAACGCCCCGCGCGGTCGATCGCAGAGCGTATCTGCGGGCTCGCATCCTGCACGTCCACGAGCCGTTCGCTGATCTTCTTGCGAACCGCCAATTGGCGCTTGAGCTCCGCGATCTTCGACGGATCGCCGGCGAACAGCGCCGCATATGAGACGCGACTGCCTTTTTGCACGAGACCCGTTGCGGCCACGTCGTCCAGGCGCATGAGCAACGTCGGCGCGAGATCGACGAACTGCGAACCTTGATCCGGCCGGTAGTCAAGCACCCGCGTAACCTTGAAGTCGGCGGCGCCCACTCGAATGTGATCGCCGACCGCAGCCCCAAGCTGCGCAAGCAGTCGGGCCTCGAGCCATGCTTCCCCCGCTCCAGGCGTATCGGTCGTTTCGCGCGCGGGGCCGAAAGGCTCATCGGCGATCTTCAGTCTTCCCCGCAAGGGATACGTCGCTGAAACCGCTCTGACCGCGCTCAACGCACTGTGTTCGCCGTTGAACGGCACGCTGGGGAAGAAACAGAGCTCCGCGGCGGCGAGACCAGCTGCGCGCGCCATTTCGAAATAGGCCCGGTCGATGGGCTGCCGACTTTGCACGCGCAAATCGGCGGCGAGCACCTCGCCCGCCTGTTGGGCGACGGCCCTGCTCACGCGACTGGTGAAGAATCCCACAGCCGTCAACGCGGACACCGCAATGGTCACGGCGAGCAGCAGTACGCGCAGCTCCCCGGATTTGCCGTCGCGGACAAGCGCCAGCACTGCGAGGCGCAGGGCCTTCGTGCGTTGGTGCTCGCATCTGCAACCGAACGGTCGATGCCGCGCGCTCCCACGCGGAAGCCCTCAGCTGCACGGGGACTGCCCATCGCTGCAACGCTGCGCGCGGCTCGCATATGGCCGCAGCTCATACGATCCGCCCCGCATCGATGCGGATGAGGCGATCGCAGCGCCGGGCAATCGCCTGGTCATGCGTGACGACGACGAGTGTCGTCGCAGACGCCCGGTTCAAGTCGAAGAGCAGATCGATGATGCGCTCTCCCGTGGCGGAGTCGAGATTGCCCGTCGGTTCATCGGCAAAAAGCAGCGCAGGCCGGGTGACGAAGGCGCGCGCGATCGCGACTCGCTGTTGCTCGCCCCCGGACAACTGTCGAGGATAGTGCTCTCGTCTGGCCGTCAGATTGACTTTCGCGAGCACCTCCGCGGCTTGCGTGCGAGCGTTCGGCAAGCCGGCGAGCTCCAAAGGCAGCATCACGTTCTCGATCGCCGTGAGCGAGGGCACCAGGTGAAAACTCTGGAAGACGAAGCCTACGTGGCGCGCGCGCACTGCTGCACGCCCATCTTCGTCCAATGCCGTAAGCTCCGCGCCGTTGAGCCAGATTCTGCCGAGGCTCGGCTCATCGAGACCCGCGAGCAAGGCAAGCAGCGTGGATTTTCCGGCGCCGGACGCGCCCACGATGGCCACGGTTTCTCCGGCTGCGATCGCAAGGTCGACCTCTGCCAGAATGGTCAGCGCGCCTTCCGGGCTGTTAACCTGCTTGGCGACCTTTTCCGCTTTGAGGACCGGATCCGCAATGCTCATGTTGCGTTCTGTGTGGCTGCACGCAGCGCTGATTCTGCTGACGTTCGTGGGAGCGGCGTTCGCTTCAGGGGTGCGTGCGAATGACGTCTCGGACCAGCCCGTCATTCTCGTCGTCGGCGACAGTTTGAGCGCAGGTTACGGGGTGCCGGTCGATGCTACCTGGGTGGCGCTCCTGCAACGCAGGCTGACGAGCCAAGGTTACGATTACAGGGTCGTGAACGCCAGCATCAGCGGCGAAACGACCGGCGGCGCGCGCGCGCGTCTGCCGCGCGCGCTTGAACTGCACAGACCCGCTATAGTCGTTCTGGAGCTCGGCGGCAACGACGGTCTACGCGGTTTGCCCGTACGCCAGGTTCGCGAGAATTTCGAATCGATGATCTCGCAGTCGCGCGCCGCAGGTTCGAAGGTCGTTCTGCTCGGCATGCGCATGCCGCCTAATTACGGAACCGCTTATGCGGAACAGTTCGGCGCGCTGTATCGCGATCTCGCCGATAAATACGAGTCGCCGCTCGTGGATTTTTTTCTGGACGGCGTCGCCGCCGATGATGGACTGATGCAGACTGACGGCATTCATCCGACGAGCGCGGCGCAACCGCGCTTGCTGGACAATGTGTGGCCCGCGCTGCGGCAAGCGCTCAGGAGGAGCGAGTAGTCGAGCGATTTTCCCACGCGGCGCACAGACGGACGCGCCTGCCGCGCGCCAGTGACGCACCGCTGCAATGAGAAGCTATGAACAGGATCTGGTTAAAGAACTACCCCCCGGGCGTTCCTGCGGACATCAACCCCGACCAATATTCCTCCTTGCTTGCGCTGCTCGATGAAAGCTGCGCGAACTTCGCCGACCTGCCGGCCTATACCAGCATGGGCCGCACGATCACATACGGCGAGTATGAAGAGCTTGCTCGCGACTTCGCCGCCTGGCTGCAGCAATGCGCAGGCCTGGTCAAGGGCGACCGTATTGC
>DATAFY010000105.1:0-2729 GCA_036257205.1 Steroidobacter sp.
TGTCGCCGCGCCTTGTGCCCCAACCGTTCCAAGAACGGCTTGAGCCAACGGCAAGCTCGTCTTTCCAATCCAGCGTTCTAACCATGGGTGGTCGGCTTTTGCAGCTAGTCTACTTTCCGGCGCAAAATTAGCGTTTTCAGGATGGTGGCCGATGACGCGCGCAAAGCAAGACCCGCCGGGGGGCGGCCGGCGGGCGTTGAAGAGCGTGATTGATAGTGGGGGGCAGGCGCCTACGGTGCAGCCTGCTTTCCATAGCCCGGCTCATATTGATGATGTTGTCGGCGATCACGCCGAGCCCGACCCAGCGCTTCATTCCAGCATCGCCCTTGTAACGGCAGCGGTTGAGACCGTGCCGTCGCTTGGCGACGCTGATGCGTCCCTCGCATCCCGTTCGCCACTTCTGGCCGTTGCGGAACCAGCGCTTCCTCTGCTCACGCTTGCGCTCGGGACTCTTGGTCGAGCGATTGGGAATGCAGACCCGTTTGACGCCCTGGGCTTTCGCTGCTGCCTCGTTCTTGGCGGAGTAGAATGCGGCGTCCGCTGCCACCAGGTGCGGCGAGCGTCCCAGCATCGATCGATGCGTCTCGATGGCCGCAATCAGAAGGTCCGAATCGCTCGGACGCCGATCATAGACCTCGTAATCGATCACGATCTGGTCCTCGGCCTCCTGCAGCTTCACCATCTTGCCGAACTCGTTCGGCTTGCCGGCCTTGCCTTTGCGAATGATCTCCGTCGATGGTTCGAACACGCTGAGGATCTTGCCTTCGGCGTGTGTGTCGCCGCGGAAGATACGCGCTCTTGTCTGCTTCATCACTCGCTTGACCAGCGGCACCATCGCATCGAGCTCTTGGCGCAGTCCTTCGAGCGCCAACTGCTTCAGCACGTTCCTCGCGCGCTTCGTTCCTCCGGCGATCTCTTTGGAGAACCGCTTCGCGTGTCCCACCACTCGGCTGGTCGCATTGAGCAGCTTGCCATAGGCTCGATTGAGCCTCTCCCGGCTCTGCCTGGCTTTGGAGCGCGCCGCCCGCGCGATCTCCAGGACCCGCAGCTTCACACTGCGACTGCGGTCGCACAGCTTGGCGCCGGTCTCGCCGGTGATCTTGCCGATCCTTTTCATGGTGCGGATCAGAACCCGCACGCCGTCGCCCAACAAGCTCGAATCGGTCGGATAGTGGACGTTGGTCTCCACCACCGTGGTGTCCACGCGCATTCTGCGCCCCGCCGCCAGCCCGTTGCCCTGAGCCAGCTTCACCAGCCTTTGGTGAATCTGCTTGACCACCTCGGGCCCCACCGCCACACCCCAACGTCCCATCGTCTTTGCATCAGGCGTCTTGCCGGCGCCGACGCGGGTGAAGTCGCGGTCCACCAGGTTGGCGCGCACCTCGCGCTCGAGCACGGCGTAGCTCCAGTTGCGGATGTGCTTGAGGATCAGCAGCCGCAACACCATCTCGGCTGGTGCGCCTCGCCGGCCGCGGCTGCGGCTCTTGGCATGTCGTCTTGCCAGAGCCTCGTACACGGCCGCGACGATGTCCTCATCCGCCAGCACCGCGTCGGCGTGTTTCATCCAGTCTTCGCGAAGATCGCTCACTTCCTCGACGATCAGCCCGTCGCCGAAGCTCAGCTGCGCCCGCCGCATCTCAATCATGCTGCTTCTTCCGCCGCTTCGATGCGGCCCGTTCCGGACGCAGCAGATCATGATTGAGCTCGCAAACGGCCTCGATCGCCTGCTTCAGCTCCTGATAGTTGCTCAACCAGCGGCGCACCTCGGCAACCCGCTCGCGGCGCACACTGAACTGACGCGTTCGTCCTCCCGGGTAGGTCACCGTCAAAACAAACACGTGATGCCCCTCGCCGCGCGCGCATTTCGGGCAACCTTTGGTGTGTCGGACGGTGCGCTCCAGCAGCGAGCCGCGCAGCAACTCGCCAGTGACCGGCAACTTGCCGACAAGCTTCTCGCGCGCTTTAAGGGCTCGATCCCGAATCATTCTGAAGACTGAATCAAACGCAATCGCTCAAGTCAAATTCAAATCCGTCCGACCTTGCAGTTTTTTGCCCACAGGGCGACTCTGAACAAAGGCCAAACCCATCGAATTTTGCGCCGGAAAGTAACTAGCGACGCGTGCGTCTGTTGGGACACGCCCGAAGCCGCCATCGTCAAGCACTCGCGCGCCAGCCGCCGATACTCGTCTGCTCGACTTGCCATCATCCTGGTCCGCTACCGGACGATCTTAGTCGGGCAGTGACTAGATCAGGAGGTGTCTGGCGGCCGTCAGCGCGTTCCCGGCGCCGCGCCGATCCTCGGGCAGAGCCTTCCCTCGCTTGACGGAAGTCCGCCGACATGGCAGTTTACTCAAATGAGGGAATACATCACGCAAGCGGAGTTGTCAGCCGTCAGCGGCGCTACTACGCGCGATATTGAGAACTGGATGGTTCGATTGCCTCTAAGAACGAAGTTCAAACGCACCGTCCAGGGGAGAGCGCGCGACTTTACTCGCGACAACGCCGTTGAAATCGCCATGGTCGCCGCACTCGTTCGATCCGGTTTCACACCGGCAGCTGCGGCCGAGCGCGTGAGCGTGTTGCTCAAAATGTGGGAACGGGGCGAAGCGGTTGGCTGGACGCTTTTCGTTAACGACGATGTCCTGGTCCTCGACGACCCCCCGACCGCAGGACAACGCCTCGACCTTTGGCTGCGAACTGACTGGTGGCTGTTTTCGTGCTTGAACGCT
>DATAFY010000123.1:0-14316 GCA_036257205.1 Steroidobacter sp.
CCGACTCGAGCAGCGCTGCGAATTTCCTGCGGTTCTCATCGATCAGAGCGCGGATGGTCGGTTCGATCTCCGCTGGTTTGATCGCGGAGAATTGGGGAAGATCAGTGGGTTTCATAACGCAAGCAGTGCTGGTCGGGGCGAAGGCGTGCCTTGGAAGGCGGCATTTCAAGGGTTGAGTCCGCGGGACGCAACCCCTACGCTGTGTCGCCCTGCGCAACTTACGCCCACAGCCATGTCACTCAGATCCTACGGCAGCTTTGCGCCTACACTGGGCGCCCGTGTGTACGTCGACCCCGCTGCTATCGTGATCGGTCGCGTAAAAATCGGAGACGACAGTTCGATTTGGCCCACTGTCGTCGTACGCGGCGACGTGCACAGCATAGAGATCGGCGCGCGCACCAGCGTTCAGGACGGCTCCGTGCTGCACGTCACCCATGACGGCCCGTACGCGCCCGGCGGGCGCGCGCTCATCATCGGGTCGGATGTGACCGTCGGCCATCGCGCAGTGCTGCACGCGTGCACGATTGGCAATTCCTGCCTGGTCGGCATGGGTTCGATCCTTCTCGACGACGTCGTGACGGACGACTTCGTGATGATCGGGGCGGGCAGCGTCGTGCCTCCGGGCAAACGACTCGAGCGCGGCGGCTTGTACGTCGGCAGTCCGGCGCGCCGCGTGCGTGATCTACGCGAGCATGAGCTCGAATTCCTCAGCTACTCGGCGGCGCACTACGTCAAGTTGAAGGATGAGTATTTGCGCAAGGCGCCGGGCGCTGTCTAGTCGCTCACCCTCTGGTCACTGAGTCGGGTCTGCGGATCCCGCATCGGATCTCCCTTCAGCGCTGCGCCTCCAGGACCTCGAGCACGAACTTGGTGTCCGGCCTGAGGCCGCGCCAGAGCATGAATGACTCCGCCGCCTGCTCTACGAGCATGCCCCAGCCCGTCGCCGTGCGCTCGGAGCCCGCATCTTTAGCCCAACGCGTAAAGGCCGTGTCGCCCTTGGCGTACGCCATGTCGTAGCACAACGTCGCCGGTCCGATCGCCCCGGGCGGAACGGCCGGAACCGCGCCTTGCAAGCTTGCCGAGGTCGCGTTCAGCACGAGATCGAATGTGTGCGTACGGCTGATTTCGTCAAAGCCGCAGCCGTGCACTTCGCCTAGCGGCGCGAACTCGTTGGCGAGATCAACGGCGCGATCGGCGCGGCGATTGGCGATCTCGATCTCGCGCGGGCCAGCCTCAAGCAGCGGCGCCAGCACGCCTCGCGCGGCGCCGCCGGCGCCAAGCAAGAGGATGCGAGCGCCTGCAAGCTCGAGCGCCAGATTGCGCCTGAGGTCGGTGATGAGGCCGACGCCGTCCGTGTTGTCGCCCACCACGCCATCCTCGCGTGCGGCCAGCGTGTTTACCGCGCCGGCCATTTCCGCGCGCGCCGTACGTTCGTGCGCGAAAGCGAACGCGGCTTGTTTGTGGGGCACCGTGACGTTCAACCCCTTGCCGCCCGATGCAAAGAACGCCGTCGTCTCCGCGATGAAGCGCTCGGGCGCAGCTTCCAGCCGGCTGTACGTGAGGTTGTGGCCGGTCTGCTGCGCGAACATGCCGTGAATGAACGGCGACCAGCTATGCGCGACCGGATAGCCGATGACGGCGTAGCGGTCGGGAAGGGAGTTTTGAGCGTTCACGGTGCGTCTCGGTGACACTGAAGACTGGTTAAAACGGCTAAGGTCGTCAACCAGGCGCCTTGGCGACAGGATGGACAGAAGCTCCGACTCTCGAGCCGCAATCCTCGAGGCGCGAATCCACGTTGTTGGCTCAGGCGCCGCTTTTCAGCCATCCCGCGACGCGTTTGGCGAAATAGGTCAGTACGCCGTCTGCGCCTGCTCGACGAATCGACAGCAGCGATTCGAGCACGACGCTGCGCTCATCGAGCCAGCCGTTGCGTATCGCCGCGCAGAGCATCGCGTACTCCCCGCTCACCTGATAGACGAACGTGGGCGCGCCGAACGCATCCTTGACGCGTCGCACGATGTCCAGATACGGCAGGCCCGGCTTGATCATCACCATATCCGCGCCCTCCTGCAGGTCGAGCGCGACCTCGCGCAGCGCCTCATCTGAGTTGGCGGGGTCCATTTGATAGCTGTACTTGTTGCCTTTGCCGAGATTGCCTGCAGAGCCAACCGCATCCCGGAACGGGCCGTAGAAGCTCGATGCATACTTTGCGGAGTAGGCCAGGATGCGCGTATGGGTGTGTCCTGCAATCTCCAGCGCCTCGCGGATCGCGCCAATACGGCCGTCCATCATGTCGCTCGGCGCGACGACGTCGGCGCCGGCCTCGGCGTGCGACAACGCCTGCTTGACGAGCGCTTCCACCGTAACGTCGTTCAGCACGTAGCCGTTCGCGTCGATGACTCCGTCCTGCCCATGAGTCGTGAACGGATCGAGCGCCACATCTGTGATGACGCCCAGCTCCGGTACGGCCTTTTTCAGGGCGCGCACGGCGCGCTGCGCAAGGCCTTCCGGATTCCACGCCTCGCGACCGTCCTCGCTCTTCGCATCCGCCCGGGTCACTGGAAAGAGCGCAAGCGCAGGCACGCCGAGCCGTGCGAGTTCTTCAGCTTCGCGCACGAGCTGATCGATCGTCACGCGTTCGATGTCCGGCATGCTCGCGACGGGCTCGCGGCGATTGCCGCCCTCGATCACGAACATCGGATAGATCAGATTGTCCGCGCTGAGCGTGTTCTCGCGCATGAGGCGGCGGGAGAATGCGTCGCGACGCATGCGACGCATGCGAGTACGGGGAAATTCGCCGGTATCCATAGACTGCAGGTACTACGCTGTAGACTGAACGCGCCAGGCGCGCCGCCGCGCCTCGCGCTTGTCGAGCTACAGCCTACAGCCTACAGCCCGCCGCCTGAACCCCCATGGCAAGAAAAGACGAAGAGCCCGTCCGCTGCCCCTGGTCCGCCAAGGGGAACGAACTCTACATTCGATACCACGACGCCGAATGGGGAGTGCCCGCCTGGGATGATCAGACGCAGTTCGAGTTCCTCATCCTCGAAGGCGCGCAGGCGGGGTTGTCATGGTCCACGATTCTCAACAAGCGCGAGGGCTACCGCACTGCGTTCGCCGGCTTCGACGCTGAGCGCATCGCACGTTTCGGCAAACGCGATGTCGCACGGCTGCTGGCGGACCCGGGCATTGTCCGCAATCGACTGAAGATCGAGGCGGCGATCGGCAATGCGCGGGCCTACCTGGCCCTCGCGGAGAAGGAGGGCGGGTTGGCGCAACATATCTGGAAGTTTGTGGGCGGCAGGCCGATCCAGAATCGATTCGCCGAGCAAAGGCGGGTTCCGGCAAGCAGCCCTGAGTCGGACGCGATCAGCAAAGACCTCAAGAAGCGCGGGTTCAGGTTCGTCGGCAGCACGATCATCTACGCGCATATGCAGGCGACAGGCATGGTGAACGATCACCTCACCAGCTGCTTTCGCCACCGGGAGGTCAAGAAGCTGGCGCGGCCGGGCTGAAGATCATTCCTGCACGAGCCATTCAACCCGCGTTCTTCCGGCGCCCTCGGGATCCAGCAGAGTTTGCAGCTCTGTGAGCGCCGGCTTCATGGCTTCATCGAACCGCCACGGCGGATTGGCGATGACGATGCCGGACCCGTTCAGCCCAAGCGGCGAGTCAGCGGGGTGGATCGTCAACTCCAGAAGCAATAGCTTTCGCAGGCCCGATCGCTGCAGAGAGGCGTGGAATCTGGCCGACTCCTGACCAGCCTTGATGGGATGCCATGCCGCGAAGACGCCCGTCGGCCAGCGGCGCAGAGCGAACTGCAGCGCTTCCGCCACGGCCGTGAACTCGTTGTCCGACTCGTACGGCGGGTCGATCAGGACCAACCCGCGGTTCTCGCGCGGCGGCAGGTATGTTTTCAACGCAGAGTAACCATCGCCGCATACAACCGAAACGCCGCGACGGTTGCGCGTCGCCTGTTGGAGAGCCTGGGCTTCCGCCGCCTGCTGCTCCACCACGACGATGCGGTCGGCGTCGCGCAACTGCTGAGCCGCAAGCAGCGGCGAGCCCGGGTACCGATGCGCGCCCCAGGCGGAGGCGGCGCCGACGACTTGCTGATACCGGCGCAACTCTTCTGAGGCCGCGGCCGCATCGATCACCCGAGCCACGCCGCAACGCCACTCGTTGCTGCGCGACGCATCGGCGGATCGCAAGTCGTACCAACCCCGTCCCGCGTGCGTGTCGAGATATAGGAGCGGTTTCGGCTTGACCTTCAGTCGTTCAATGAGCGACAGCAGCACGAGGTGCTTGTGCACGTCCGCGAAGTTGCCTGCGTGAAAGACGTGTCTGTAATTCAATGCTGATCCGCCTGCGCAACAGCGAGCGCGCGTGCGCACCGACAAGTCGGATGCGCAGTCGCATCAACGCGTAGATTTCCTCAGGCGAGTTCCGTCAGCCAATCACGCGGCCGAAGAAAATCGCTGTAGAGCTGCGCCTCGGGAGAGCCGGGCTCGGGCTGCCAGTCATACTCCCAGCGCACGAGCGGCGGCAGCGACATCAGTATCGACTCTGTCCGACCGCCGGATTGCAGTCCGAACAGCGTACCCCGGTCGTAGACGAGGTTGAATTCCGCGTAACGCCCGCGCCGATAGAGTTGAAACTGCCGTTCGCGTTCGCTGAAGGGCGTATTGCGTCGGCGCGCAACGATCGGCAGATACGCTGGCGAGAAATGGTCGCCAACGCTGCGAACGTAGCCAAAGCAGCGATCGAATTCCCATTCGTTCAGATCGTCGAAAAACAGTCCGCCGACGCCGCGCGTCTCATTGCGATGCGGCAGGAAGAAATAACGATCGCACCATTCTTTGTGTCGAGCGTATACGTCCGCGCCAAACGGCGCGCATGCTTGCTGCGCCGTTCGATGCCAATGCAGCACGTCTTCGGTGAACGGGTAATACGGGGTCAGGTCGAAGCCGCCGCCGAACCACCATGCCTCGACGCCTTGCTTCACAGCGGAGAAGAAACGCACGTTCGCATGCGACGTCGGCACGTAAGGATTCAGCGGGTGGATAACCAGTGAAACGCCGGCTGCGACCCAACTTGCGCCCGCGAGCTGCGGTCGATGCGCGGCGGCGCTCGGCGGCAGCGTCGCGCCCGTCACGTGGGAGAAATTGACGCCTGCCTGTTCAAAGACGCCGCCGCTCCTGAGCACACGCGTGTCCCCGCCGCCTCCTTCGTTGCGCACCCAGCGATCGGATCTGAAGCGCGCCTGGCCGTCGATTTCCTCCAGCGCACGGCAGATGCGATCCTGCAGCTCACGCATGTACGTGAGCACCGCTTCGACGTGAGAGAGCGTCGCCGCCATGTCGATCACTTCTGACTTGCGGCGCGTTTGGCTGCGACTTTTTTCTTCCGCGCCGGTTTTTTAGCCGCCGTCTTCGGGCGCAGCGCGCTCACTTTCCTCGCATCCGCCGTCTTGCCCGGACTAGCGGCGGCGGGCGCGGGCCCGCCCGCTGCACCCTTCTTTGCGAAGCGACCGAAGCGTCCTTTGCCCCGAGCGGGCGCGGCCGCGAGCAGCTCCTTGCATTCCTCAAGGGTGAGCGTCTTCGGCTCGCGATCTTTCGGAATCTTCGCGTTTTTCACGCGATCCGTGATGTATGGGCCGTAGCGACCGTTGAGGACCTGAATGGCGGCGTCCGCGAAATCGAGAATGATCCGATTGGCGTCCAGTTCCTCTTTAGCTCGAATCAATTCGAGCGCGCGCGGCAACTCAAGTGCGTAAGGGTCGTCATCCTTGATGGAGACGAACTTCTTGGCTGCATACTGGATGTAGGGTCCGAAACGGCCGATCGCAACCTTGATTGGCTCGCCTTCGGGCGTCTCGCCGAGCGTGCGCGGCAGTTTGAACAGCTCGAGCGCTTCGGGCAGCGTCAGGGCGTCCATGCGCTGGTGCGGACGCAGGCTCGCAAACTTCGGCTTCTCCTCATCATCTTTGGTGCCGAGCTGCACGAACGGGCCGTACTTGCCGTAACGCACCGACACCGGTCGGCCGCTTGCGGGATCGATGCCCAGATCGCGCGCCTCGGAGACCTCTTCGCGAGTGACGGATTTGTCGACGACGTCGACGCGATTCTTGAATTCCGCCCAGAACCGGTCGAGGACCGGCACCCACTCTTCGCGACCGTCGGCGATCTCATCGAGCTCGTCCTCCATCTTCGCGGTGAAGCCGTACTCCACGTAGTGGTGGAAATTGCGCGTGAGAAAGCGATTGACGATTTTTCCGAGGTCTGTCGGCACGAAGCGGCGGTTGATGAGTTCCGCATACTTCTTACCCGTCAGCGTCTGAATGATGCTTGCGTACGTTGATGGGCGGCCGATCCCGTGCTCTTCCAGCGCCTTCACCAGACTTGCCTCAGAGTACCGGGGCGGGGGCTCCGTAAAGTGCTGCTCCGGACGAACCGCGAGGAGCTTGAGCTCATCTCCCACGTCCATGGCGGGCAGGACGCGGTCGTTGTCGTCGTCGCTGGCGTCGTCGCGGCCTTCCTTGTACACGGCGATGTAGCCGGGCTTGACGAGCGTCGAGCCGTTCGCGCGCAGCACGGCCGCCGCACCTTCACGGCGAGCTCGCGCTCCGGGCGCGAGATCCACTGCAACGGTGTCGTAGACCGCGGCTTCCATCTGGCTTGCGAGCGCGCGCTTCCAGATCAGCGCGTACAGCTTGAGTTGGTCGGCGTCGATCTTGCCCTCCAGACGCTCCGGCGTGACGGAGGCAGAGGTGGGGCGAATCGCCTCGTGCGCCTCCTGTGCGTTCTTGGATTTGGTCTTGTACGCGCGCGGCGAATCGGGCAGCGTCTCGGCGCCGTAGATTTCCGCGATTACGCTGCGAATGTCCT
The DNA here is from genome assembly GCA_036257205.1 of Steroidobacter sp. Taxonomy (GTDB): domain Bacteria; phylum Pseudomonadota; class Gammaproteobacteria; order Steroidobacterales; family Steroidobacteraceae; genus Steroidobacter. The sequence goes on from DATAFY010000123.1 coordinate 6,888, forward strand.
GCACGGCTTCGTTGGCCAAGTTCACCGAGTCCGTGCGCATATAAGTGATCAGGCCGACGGCGCCTTCGCCGAAGTCCACGCCTTCGTACAGCTGCTGGGCGAGCCGCATCGTTCGTTGCGCGCCGAATCCGAGTTTGCGCGCAGCCTCCTGCTGCAGGGTCGACGTGGTGAACGGCGGCGCGGGGTTGCGACGTCGCTGCTTGCGTTCGATCGCGGCGACGGTCAGCGCGCCGCCGGCCGCCTGCTCGAGGGCGGCGCGAATCGCGTTCGCGTGCGCTTCCGTCGCGACGGTGAACTGCTCAACCTTTTCGCCCTTGAACTCGATCAGCCTCGCGGGAACCGTCTGCGCGACCTTCTCGGCGTCCACGTCGATGGTCCAGTACTCGCGGGGCTTGAAGCGAGCGATTTCCTCTTCGCGCTCGCAGATCATGCGCAGCGCGGGACTTTGCACTCGCCCTGCAGAGGCGCCCGGCAGGCCGGCCTTTTTCCACAACAGCGGCGAGAGATTGAATCCGACGAGATAGTCGAGCGCGCGGCGCGCCTGCTGGGCGTTCACGAGATCCTGCGAGATGTCGCGGGGGCGCTCGATCGCTTCGCGAATGGCGTTGCGCGTGATTTCGTAGAACACCACTCGGTGCACGTCCTTGCCGTCGAGCGCGCCAAGCTCATTCAGCAACTCGGTCAGGTGCCACGAAATCGCCTCGCCCTCGCGATCCGGGTCGGTCGCCAGATACAGCGCGTCGGATTTCCTCAGCGCGCGCGCGATCGCCTGCACATGCTTTTCGTTCTTGTCCAGGATCTGATAGCGCATCGCAAAGTTGCGCTTCGGATCGACCGCGCCTTCCTTCGGAATCAGGTCGCGAACGTGCCCATACGAAGCCAGCACCTCGAAGTTCTTGCCAAGATACTTCTTGATGGTTTTCGCCTTCGCGGGCGATTCGACGATGACGAGATTCTTCTGCTCCATAAAAAAGAAAAACCGCGATATCCGCGGCGCTCAAGATTGCATCAGCGATTCACCGCTTCAGTGGACTGCGTCCAGATGATCCTCGAACACGAGATCTTCCATGCGCAGGTATGCGCTCTCCTGTCCAGGCTGGCTGAACAACGCCATCAATACCACCCACTTCACCTGTTCAATGTCGATCTGCTTCACATCCAGCGCAAGCAACCGGTCTATCACTAGCTCGCGCTGACCCGCATTCAGGATCCCGATGTTCTCTAGATACAGAATGTAGCCGCGGCATTCGATGTCAAGCCGCGCCTGCTCGCTCGGATCGAAGATGCGTATGGCGCGCGAAGTCGGAACCGTTCCAGCCGCGTTCGGATCCGCAGACAGCTGTCCGAGCCAATCGAGCGCGCGCGCGACGTCTCGTTCCGAAAAACCAGCGCGCTCAAGCTCTTCTTTCAACACATCGCGGTCGGGCTCGGGTGCGGACTCCAGGTCGGCGTCGAAATAATTCTCGAAGAGATAGATGAGAATATCGAGAACGCTTTCCTTCATTTCATTGCCTTCAGCGCGCCGTCGCACATCACGCGCGCTGGACGTAGAGTCCGCCAGGGTGGAATTCGATGCGGCCGGCCAGTTCGAGGAGCAGGAGCATCGAGGCCACCGTGTCGGCCCGAAGACCCGATGCGAGCAACGACAACATCGAAGCTCGCCGGCTCGAAGCCGGGGGCATCTAACAGGATTTCATAGTCTTTGTCCAATGCGGCAACGGAATTTTCCCGACGTGCGCTCGTTTGCGCCTCGCCCGGCGAGCCCGATCGCTGTACGCCGGATGGGCGGCGCGCTGGCCGGTTGAGCGGCGGCTGGCGAGCGACCACTGGCCGACCAGGGCCGATTGCGGCGGTTCGGGTGCGCGCGTCGCTGCAAGCGCCCTATTCAGGGCTCCCTCGCGCGATCGCCCTGCCGAATGGCGTGTGTGGATTCCATCACCAGCGCATAGCTCATTCGGTCGAATGCCTTGAACACCATGAGGTAGCCGATGCGCTCGTCGGGCAACTGCACATTCTGCGCAGCCCCGCCGTCCATGCGCCGCTCGGCAGCGCCCAAGCCGCCTTTCGAATAGCTGTCGCGCACCGTCTCGCCGGCCTCATAAATCGCCAGCACGTGTCCTGCTTCGAGGCCATGAGCGGCGCCGCGATTCAAGGCGACTACCTGGTATTGACCCATTACGGTGTGACTGCGGACGGCGATGATGCTGGCCTCCACCTTCGAAGACGGAGAGTGCGGGACAAAATCAACGTTTACGTCGACGGATTCGGGGAAAAGCTTGTCTCCCCGCAGCGCTTCGCGCGTGGACTCGGTGAGGATCAGCTTCGCTGGATCCCCTGACGTTGCGATAGGTCCTGAGCCGACGTACATGCCCGAATAGCCGAGCAGAGCGTTGTTGTCCGGATCCCGCAGCGGCTCTTCAATGTGGATCACGCTGTAGCGCGCATCCACCGGCGCGTCCTTGAGCCGTCGAGCGTAGATCTCGTTCCCCGACGCGCCGACGAGGTGCCCGTCGCGCAGGGCGACCACGTACGGAGCCGTTTTGACCTGATCTTTGTCCAGCAGGGTCGGCCTCCCCATGAAACTGGCGATGATGTCGTAGGGGATTGAAGTAATGGCGCTCGAGAGCGGCGCGCGCCGGACTTGAGGCGACAGATGCCCCTGCTCGCCGCTTTCCGCCTGTGCGCCCCGCTCGCCAACGGTGACGCGCGGTTGACCCTCGACGTATGCAAACTTCAGCACATCGCCTGGAAAGATCAGGTGAGGATTGGCGACCTGAGGGTTCAGGTGCCAGATTTCAGGCCAGTACCACGGGTCGCGCAGAAACACCTTCGCGATATCCCACAGCGTGTCGCCCGTTTTCACTACATACTCGCTCGGCGCATCCGCGGAGACGGGAATGTTGCTGCCGGTCGCGACCGTTCGGGGCTCCTGGGCCGATGTATCGAGGGGAAGCAGACCGGCGGTCAGCGTCAGGCCGGCGATCAGGGCCAGCATCGCGGAACGAAGTGCGACATTTGCGGTCTTCATGCGCCGTACAAGCTCCCAACAGGGACCCTCGAGAACCCGCCGGACGCTTGCGAGCGGTCCGCGTGTTCCGGTGGCCGGAGCGGTTGCGCAGGCGCAGGCCTTCGGGGCCGACATTAAGTTCAAGACCGACGCAACTTTAGCAGCTGAATTGAAGCAATTGCACAAACAGGCCGTCAGCGCGAGACGTGGTTCTCACTCTCCATCGACGGGTAGGGCGTAAGGCGATAGCCTTCGGGTGACGCCCAGACTTGCTTCTTGCATCTGAGACTACAGACTAGGGGCGTCTGCCTCGCCTCCACCGACGACCATCATGGCCTTGCTTCCGATACTCGAATTCCCCGACCTGCGACTGCGAGCGCGCGCACAGCCCGTTGAGCGGGTCGACGCCGCGTTGCGCGGCTTGATCGACGATATGTTTGAGACCATGTATGCGGCGCCCGGAATAGGACTCGCTGCGACCCAAGTGAACGTGCATAAGCGTCTGCTCGTGATCGACGTCAGCGAGAGCCGCAAAGAGCCGCTCGTCTTCATCAATCCGGAGATCCTGGAACGCCAGGGTGTGGAGGAGACGGAGGAGGGATGCCTGTCGGTTCCGGGGGTATATGACAAGGTGTCGCGCGCGCAGCGCGTTCGCGTTCGCGCCCTCGATCGCGACGGAAAGACGTTCGAATTGCAGGCCGACGGTCTGCTCGCCATTTGCGTTCAGCACGAGATGGACCATCTCGAAGGCAAGTTGTTCGTCGACTATCTTTCCGAGCTCAAGCGCAGCCGTATCCGAAAAAAACTGGAGAAGGAGCGCAAGGAGCGCGCCGCATCGGATTCGCGTGCGCGTCCCAAGGCGCTCTAAGTACGGCGCAGGCTCCGGCGGACCGGGTGGCTCAGAGCTTAAGATGAGCGACCTGTGACTCGTTCTGCTCCTCTGGGCCGCCGCTCATCCCATGCCTTTCTCATTGATCTTCGCGGGTACGCCGCAATTCTCCGTGCCGGCGCTGGAAGCGCTCGTCGGCTCGAAGCACCGCGTCGTGTGTGTGTATACGCAACCTGACCGTCCGGCGGGACGCGGACGTCGGGTGCAGATGAGCGCGGTCAAAGAATGTGCGTTGCGCCATGGGCTGCCGGTCGAGCAGCCGCAAACGCTGCGTGAGATCGCCGCTGTCGACCGGCTCGCAAGCTGGCAAGCCGATCTCATGATCGTGGTCGCCTATGGGCTGATGCTGCCTGCCGCCGTTCTGCGCGTTCCGCGGCTCGGCTGTTTGAACATTCACGCCTCCTTGCTGCCGCGCTGGCGCGGCGCCGCTCCGATCCAACGTGCGATCTTGGCCGGCGATGCTGTGACCGGCGTGACCATCATGCAGATGGACGAAGGATTGGACACCGGCCCGATGCTGCTCGAGCTGCCGACGTCCATCCACCCGCATGAGACCGCAGCGAGGCTGCACGATCGGCTCGCAACGCTGGGCGCCGACGCGCTGCTTGCTGCGTTGGACCAGTTCGAAACGGGCGCTCTGCGGCCTCGTGCGCAGCCTGCGGACGGCGCCGCATACGCGTCTAAGATCCGCAAGGAGGAGGCGCTGATCGACTGGTCATGCAGCGCAGTTGAAATCGATCGCCAGGTGCGCGCGTTCAATCCGTGGCCCATTGCGGAAACGCGCTGGCGTGCGGAGCAGCTGCGAATCTGGGAGGCCTTCCCCGCAGGCGCTGGGGCGCCGGCGGCGCCTGGAACGGTCATCGGCGCGGGACCGGCAGGCGTGGAGGTTGCGACCGGGGAGGGCGTACTGCGTCTCACGCGCTTGCAGGCGCCGGGTCGCAAGCCCGTCAGCGCGTTGGAATTCCTCAACGCACATCCGCTGGACGGAGCTGTGTTCGGCTCATGAGCGCTTCGGCCCGAGTGCGGGCGCGCGCGGCGAGAATCGTCGCGGCGGTCGCCGATGGACGCTCGCTCGATGCGCTGCTGGCCGATGCTGGAGATCTCTCCCGCCAGGAGCGCGGCCTGCTGCATACGCTCTGCTATGACAGCATTCGCTGGTTCATCCGATTGGACGCGCTGTTGCAACGCCTGCTCTCGCGTCCCGGACAAACACTGGCGCCGGACCTGCGCGCCCTGGCAATCGTCGGGCTATGTCAGCTTCTGTATACGGACATCCCCGCACACGCTGCGGTCGCGGAGACGGTGAACGCGGCCCGGCTGCTGGGCCACGCGCGCGCCGCAGGTCTGATCAACGCGCTATTGCGTCGCGCGCAACGCGAACATCAGCCTGTCTGCGCTGAGATCGATCGCAAGCTCGCCGTGCGCACATCCCACCCGGCGTGGCTGGTCCGGCGGCTGGAGGCGGACTGGGGTGCGCAGTGCGAGTCCATTCTTTCGGCCAACAACGCCAGGCCGCCCTTCTGGATACGCGTGAACCGGTTGCGTTCGAGCGGCTCGGACTACCGCAAACGCCTCGAAGCCCAGGGCGCGGTCGTGGCCGCCAGTGCGTTCAACGACGAGGCGCTGATGCTCGAGCGCGCCGTGGACGTGGGCGAGCTGCCCGGATTCGCTCAGGGCGAGGCGTCCGTGCAGGATGCCGCAGCGCAGCTTGCAGCCCGGTTCCTCGAGACGCGGCCGGCAGAGCGCGTTCTCGATGCGTGCGCGGCGCCCGGCGGCAAAACGGGCCATCTGCTGGAGCTGCAGCCGCAACTTGCCGAGCTCGTAGCCGTCGACGTTTCGCGTGAGCGCCTGGCGCGGGTGGCCGACAATCTCCAGCGGCTCGCGCTGCGTGCAACCTTGGTGGAGGCCGATGCGACCGAACCAAAGCAGTGGTTCGACGGTCGACCGTTTGACCGCATCCTGATCGATGCGCCGTGTTCGGGTACAGGGGTGATCCGCCGTCATCCGGACATCAAGTTGCTGCGTCGCGAGAACGACATTGCGTCCCTGGCGAACCGGCAGCTGCAATTGTTGCGCGCTTTATGGCCGCTGCTCGCGCCCGGGGGGCGTCTGGTTTATGCAAGCTGCTCGGCCTTGCGTGCAGAAACTACTGATGTCGTCCAAAAGTTTCTCTCCTCGGACGACGCGGTGCAGGACGTCACTCCCCAGGTTCTCGCCGCGGCCGGGCGCTCTGCGTCGTCGGCGCCGGGTCTGCGGATCGCCGTCGGGACAGGCGGCATGGACGGCTTTTATTATGCGTGCTTCGAAAAATACAAAGGACGATGAGTGGCGCTCGGGCTGCGACACGCGTTCTGTGCGCGACATTTGCCTGCAATGACGACGGCCCGCTCGTTGTTCTTACTGTTGCTGAGCGGCGCCGTCGCTTTGTGCGCTCCGGGGGCCTTCGCACAGGCGCCTTTAGACGTGCGCTCGGCCTACGTCGATCCTTCAGACGGCGTGTACCAGCTCAACGCAACGCTCGATTTCGACCTGCCCGAAGGCGCCCGCGCCGCCTTGCGCGACGGCGCCCCGCTCACGCTGCAGCTGGAGATCGCCGTCAAGCGGCGGCGGAACTATTGGTTGGATGAAACAGTCGCGACGCTGGATCAGCGCTACGAGCTCGTACATCACGCGCTCAGTGAGCGATACCTGGTCCGCAACCTGAACAGCGGCGAGCAGTCTTCGTTTGCGAATCTAGACGAGGCGCTCGATGCGTTGCGGGTGATCAACCGGTTGCCCATTCTCGATCAGACGCTGGTCAATCGAGAGCGCCGGCACGAGTTCAGCCTCCGGGCGAGCCTCAATGTCAGGACGATGCCTGACGCATTGCGTTTCGTGCTGTTCTGGAAGGACGATTGGCGGCAGCGCACCGAGTGGTACACATGGTCGCCGCAACTCTGAAACGCACGGTCGTCTCGCTCCTTGTCCTGATCGGATCGGGGCTGTGGGTTGCGGCCCTGTTGATGATGGCGCAGACGGTGCAGCAGTCCACGCACTTCAGCGACCTGCATCCGTTTATCGTCGGCGTGAACGTCGCCGGCCTGCTGGTGCTGATCATTCTGATTGGCGGACGGCTGGTGCAGCTGATTCGCGACTGGCGGCGCCGCGTCGTAGGCTCGCGCATGGAGGCCCGCATGGTCGTGATGTCGGCCACGCTCGCGCTCGCGCCGTTGCTGCTGGTCTTTTATTTCTCGGTCGTGTTCCTGAACCGGGGGATCGATAGCTGGTTCCATGTCGAAATCCGCGAAGGCCTCGAGGACGCGCTGACTCTGTCCAGGGCTGCGCTTGATCTTCGAATGCGCGAGCATCTGGATCGAACCCGCGCGATTGCTGGAGCGCTGGCTGCCGGCGGCGAACCCTTTCACAGCCTTGAGGATCTGCGTCGCGAGAACGGCGCGCTCGAGCTGACGCTGCTTGGCGCGAACAGCCGGATACTCGCCACGAGCTCGGAGCGGCTGGGCGAAGTGGTCGCCCTTCCCGCGAGCGAGGAGATG
>DATAFY010000205.1:0-2486 GCA_036257205.1 Steroidobacter sp.
GCGCGTTCGGGGCAGAATCGCACAACGACTAGAATGTTTCGAGCGCACCCTCTCGCGCATTCGCGTAACGGACCGACGAACGGCGGTGAACCGCGGCTGTAGGCGGCGTTCCGCCTGCGAGGTCCATCTCCTCAGGACGAGATTGCGATCAGGGCTTTTTGTGCTGGTTGAATATACGAACGCCTTGACGCGGGCGTGAATTCGTACAGCATCCGTCGGGTGCTGCGCAGTCGGGGTGAGCTCGTCGAACCGCAGCAGTTCGGCCGCGACGTCCGCTTGCCCGCCCGCTGTTTGGGCCGAAGTCCAGGAGCGTTAGGTGCCGGTCTGCAAACCACGATTTCGAGGCGTTCAAATCCCGCAACAGGGCTGCCCGGCGAATGCGCCCTGTTGCGCGTTCAGTCCGCGCTCCACCAGTCGACGAATTCACGGCAATCGATCATGCCGTCATGATTCGCGTCGACTTCCTGAAAGCCAATCTGCATCTCTTCCAACGTCATTTCTGCGTTCAAACCCTGGAGCAAGAGCCTGAACTCCCGGAAGTCGATTCGGCCGTCGTTGTCGCGATCCGCTGCAGCGAACTCCTGGATCAGCTCGCGGCGTTCTGCGGGATGGCGTGTATTCGGATCGACCATTCATTACCTCCTGAGCTCGACAAAGATCAGTGAATTGTCGCGATTGCGCTCTGCGTCGCCTCCGAGAGCGTCGGATGAATGTAGATGGCGCGTTCCAATGCCTGATAAGGCATACCGGTGTTCATGAGCTCGACGTACAGATGCACGAGCTCCGCCGCTTCCACGCTTAGTATCGCAGCGCCCAACAACCGCTGATCGGCCGCATGCGTCACCAGTTTGACGAATCCGCGGGTCTCGCCGTTCTCTCGCGCCTTGCCGTTGTGTCGCATCTCTAAATGCCCGACTTTCACGTCATGACCGAGCGCCCGCGCCTGCTTTTCCGTCATGCCGACGCGTCCCAGTTCGGGGTCTGTGAAGACCGCGTATGGCGCGATACGCTCGAGCGTGCGAGAGCGATCGCCGATCAGCTGCGATTCGAGGATCCGGTAATCGTCCCAAGATGTGTGTGTAAACATCGGCCCGCCGCGGATGTCTCCCATGGCCCAAATTCCTGGCGTACTCGTCGCCAGCCGTTCATCGACCTGAACGATTCCCTTGTCCGTCGCATGCACGCCCACGAGATCGAGGCCGAGTTCATCGGTATTCGGCTGTCGGCCGAGGGCCAGGAAAGCAGCCGCGGCGGTCACCTGGTCGGATCCGCCGTCGAAACTCACAGTTGCGCTCACGCCCTGAGATAGCTTGCTCACGCCGGTCAGGCGAGCGTTCATCAGGAAGCGAACGCCCTCGGCCTCCAATGCACGCTGCAAAGCAATGGCCACGTCCTGATCTTCCTGAGGCAACACTTGCGCCGAGCTTTCGATGATCGTGACTTCACTTCCCATGCGCCGGTAGAACTGGCCCATTTCGAGGCCGATATACCCGCCGCCGATGACCAGCAGAGTCCGTGGCAGCTCTCGATGCGTCAACCAATTCTCGCTCGTAATGAAGTCGGCGCCTGCTATGCCTTGAATCTGCGGCTTCGCCGAGCGCGTGCCCGTGTCTAACACGACCTCGCGGGCCGTGACTCGCAGCTGGTCTACTGAGATCTTGAACCCCGCATCCGTCCGCTCCATGAATCGTGCATGACCGCGAAGCAGCTGCGGGTTGCCGGACCATTCAAGCAAATCCTGAAGGCGGGCCCGGGATTCGAGAGCGATGCGCTGCGCTCGGTCGAGAACTTTGGGAAAATCTACGCTCATTGAGGAGATCTCAATTCCGTAGTCGGAGGCTCTGCGGGCAAGGTGGGCGACACGCGCCGAGGCGAAGGCGGCTTTGGTCGGCGTGCAACCGAAGTTCACACATGAACCGCCCAAGTGCTTGCGCTCTGCCAGCGCCACCCTCTTGCCTGCTGCGGCCAACGCTCGCGCGAGCGGAATACCTCCCTGTCCGCCGCCGATTACAAGGAAATCATAGTGCTCCGCCATAGGGCCTCTTCCCAACGATGCGTGGACGGCGCCTCCTGCTCCGATCGGCGCCGGGATCAACGGAATAATTCAGTAACGACTGAACTTGGGACCGGTTCCGGTCGCGGAACCTCCAAGCGCTCTTCCCGGAGCAACTGCAGAAGGTTTGGGCGAGCGCCGCTTCGAGCGGGAGGATTACCGATGTCGACTAATTAGGCGCCGAGTTCATCGTGGCCACCGCGCGCACTGATCGAGAGCGAGCCCTATGGCCTGACGGACGCAGCCGAACCAAGCGCAGAGCATGCCGACGTCATTTGAAGGCTGCGGAACAAGCCGCTATCCGAAGGAAGTTGATATTGGCGCGACGCGCTCACCCACGAGCATCGCTCATGTATGCGAGCGACTGCATTCGCTCGCTCGCCGTTCACGAGATGTTGGAACGCGTGGATTTGAGGCCGACGATACGTTGTAG
>DATAFY010000540.1:0-3513 GCA_036257205.1 Steroidobacter sp.
TCGAAATGGTGATGGATGGGCGCCATCCGGAAGATGCGCTTGCCGGTGAGCTTGAAAGAGGCGACCTGCAGCATCACGGAAACCGTCTCCATCACGAACACGCCGCCCATGATGAAAAGCACGATTTCCTGGCGCACGACGACCGCGACGATGCCTAGTGCCGCACCGAGCGCGAGCGCGCCGATATCGCCCATGAACACCTGCGCTGGGTAGGTGTTGAACCAGAGAAAGCCCAGTCCGGCGCCGACCAGCGTCGCGCAGAACACCAGGACTTCACCGGTGCCTTCGATGAAAGGAATGCCGAGATAACCCGAGAAGACCGCATTGCCCGTTGCATAAGCGAACACTCCCAGTGCGCCGCCGACCAACACGGCCGGCATGATTGCCAGACCATCGAGGCCGTCGGTGAGATTGACCGCGTTGCTCGTCCCGACGACCACGAAATACGTAAGCGCGATGTATCCGGCTCCGAGCGGAATCATCACGGTTTTGAAAAAGGGTACGTACAAAGCAGTCTCCGCCGGCGCGTTCGCGGTGAAATACAGGGCGAGCGCGCAGCCGAGTCCCGCCACCGACTGCCAGAAATACTTGTGGCGGGCGATGAGGCCGCGAGTGTCGCCCACCACGAGCTTGAGGTAATCGTCCCAAAAACCGATCAGGCCGAACGCGAGCGTCACGAGCACAGTGATCCACACGAAGCGGTTCGTGAGATCCGCCCACAACAATGTGCTGGCGACGATCGCAACGAGGATCAAGGCGCCGCCCATCGTAGGCGTGCCCGCTTTGGGAAGATGCGACTTCGGGCCGTCATCGCGCACGCGTTGCCCCACTTGGCGCTGAGACAACGTGCGGATCATCCATGGCCCCACCATGAACGAGATCAGGAGCGCCGTGAGGGCCGCGAGAATCGCGCGCAGGGTCAGATAACCGAAAACGCGGAAGGCGGATTCGAAGGCTGCGAGTTGTTTTGCGAGATAAAGCAGCACGCGAGAACTTCCTAAACTGACCGTAGACCAATCGCTGAGGACTGGCGCGAGAAACACATGCTGACCACAGCGGCCTTTCTAAGGGCTCCAGCCGTGCGCAGTGCGCTGTAAAAATCCGGGGTTGATGCCATTGCAGCGAACTCCATCAGTGGCGCTCCTCCGCAGGGGCCGCGCCAACGAGCGCCGCGCAGACGCGCTCCAGTCGGTTTGCGCGTGAGCCTTTGATCAACACCGCGACGCCGCTCGTGAGCGATCTGCGCGCCTCCTCGATGAGCGCATCGAGACTGGCGAACCACTCGCCGCCCTGCCCGAACGCCTCGACCGCATATCGCGCCCGCTCACCCACCGCGAGCATTCGTTCCACCCCGGCTTGCCGGGCGTACCGACCCACTTCGGCGTGCAGTTCATCAGCGCTTGCGCCGAGCTCCTTCATTTCTCCGAGCACGAGCCAACGCGCGCCGCCGAAGCTGCGGAACGCATCGAGCCCCGCCTTCAATGAGCTGGGATTCGCGTTGTAGGAATCATCCACGACGAATGCGCCGTTGATCGCGGGCTTCAACTCCAGGCGTCCGGCCACGCTCTTCATCGCCGCGAGACCCGCAACGATGTCCTCGAGCCCCGCGCCGGCGGCGCACGTAGCCGCCGCCGCGCCGAGCGCATTGCGCAGGTTGTGCAGCCCCGCGAGACGGAGCGTCGCGGTCTTTGCGCCATAGGGCGTGACGAGATCGAAGTCGATGCGAAACCCGCTTGCATCCGAGCGAGCCTGCACCCTGTGAGCCATGAAGTCGGCCGGCTGCTCGAAACCGAACGTAAGAACGCGCTCGGCCGCGGTCGCATCGCGCCACTGCGCCGCAAACGCATCGTCGGCGTTGATGACGGCGACGCCTGCCGCAGGCAGCGCGCTAAACAGTTCGCCCTTGCCGATCGCGACCCCTTGGAGGCTGCCGAAACCCTCGAGGTGCGCCGCGCCCGCGTTCGTGACGACGCCCACGCTCGGTTCGGCGAGGGCTGCAAGATGCGCAATCTCTCCCTGATGATTGGCGCCCATTTCGATGACGGCATAGCGATGCGTCGAGTCGAGATCGCTCAGGGTCAGGGGCACGCCAATGTGATTGTTCAGATTGCCGCGCGTAACGAGCGTCGGGCCGAGGCGCGAGAGAATCGCGCCGATCATCTCCTTCGTGGTCGTCTTGCCATTGCTTCCCGTCACGCCGACGACGGGAATCCGGAACTGCCGCCGCCACGCGCGCGCAAATGCTGACAACGCGCCGAGCGGATCAGGCGTGACGATCTGCGGCATCTCCACCGCGAGCGGGCGCGCGACGAGTGCGGCGACGGCGCCGCGTTCGAGCGCGGCCGCGGCGAATTCGTGGCCGTCGAAGTTCGATCCGCTCAACGCCACGAACAACGCGCCCGGCCTCAAGGTGCGGGTGTCCGTCGAAACGCTCTTGAACTCAAGATCTGCGCCGAGGAGCTCCGCTCTCGCGGCTCGTGCGACCTCACTGAGACGCCGCTGCATCATGACGCGCTCCTCAGCGCGGCCAGCGCGATTTCGCGATCGCTGAAGCGACGCAACTGCGCGCCCACGACCTGGTAATCCTCATGTCCCTTGCCGGCGATCAACACGGCGTCCCCTGAGCTTGCTTGTTGGATCGCGCTTGCGATGGCGCTCGCGCGGTCGCGCTCGACCCGCGCGCGCTGCGGATGCGCGAGCCCGCAGAGGATGTCGGCGACAATCCGGTCGCCGTCCTCGCCGCGCGGGTTGTCGTCCGTGACGATCACGCGATCGGCGAACCGCTCTGCTATCGCGCCCATCAGCGGCCGCTTGCCGGGATCGCGTTCGCCCCCGCAGCCGAATACGCAGATCAGCTGACCGGCGCAGTGCGCGCGCGCAGCCGTTAGCGCTTTCTCGAGCGCATCCGGCGTGTGCGCGTAGTCGACGATGGCGAGCGGCTTGTCAGGAACGCTCAAGGTCTCCATGCGCCCTGGCGGAGCGCTGCATTGCTCAAGCGCGGCGATCGCATCCTGCAGCGGCACGCCTAATCCGAGCAGCGCAGCCAGGACTGCAAGCAGATTGTCTACGTTGAAATCGCCTATGAATCGCGAATGCAATGCGGCCTGACCGAAGCTGCCGTCGATGTAGACGTCGAGTCCAAGAGGACCGCGCGCGACGTGAGCGGCGTACAGCTCAGCGGGGACAGCGCCGTGCGGGAATGAATTCGTGCGGCGGCACAGCGTTTTGGCGCAATCGAGGTTTCGACCGGCAAGCTCGCGCCCGAAGGCATCGTCGACGTTGATGATCGCGCGTCGCAGCCCCCGCCAGGCGAATAGCCGCGCCTTCGCCTGTGCGTACGCCTCAAGCGTGCCGTGATAGTCCAAGTGATCACGCGTGAGATTGGTGAAGACGGCCGTGTCGAAGCGCACGCCGGCCACGCGATGCTGATCGAGCGCGTGGGACGACGCTTCCATCCCAAGAAGCCGCACGCCCTCATCGCGCAATTCGGCCAGTTGCCGGTGAACCGTGATG
>DATAFY010000545.1:0-2757 GCA_036257205.1 Steroidobacter sp.
AGGGCCACGCGACCGGTGTTCGCTGATACGACTGACGCACTCGTTCTTCGCCGTCGATGAGCAATGAGTGCGACCAGCCGTATTCGGCGACCGCCTGAATCGGGTAAGCATCGCTGGTCAGGTACTCGTACAGAGGGTCGTGGTGCGCCACTGTCGTCACGCCAGCGAGGATGTTCTTGACCGCGCCGAGCAGCAGTCGTTGATCGCGAGAAACCTCGCGACTCGCCCTCAGCGCGGGGTTCGCCTGCACGTGCACATCAACGTCCGCGATCCAGTCACGAACATTGGCGTAGCGCCGGCGGTATTTCAGGCGCCCGAAATTGTTGAGCTGCAGGTGGTCGTGTGCATTGATCAGGCCTGGCAGCAGGCGGTCGCCCTGCATATCGATCACCAAATCGCCAGGCTCTGGATCTGCGCCCACCGCCGTGACTCGGGACTCCAGAATACGCAGTGCAGAGACGCCGCCGTCGATAACGGCGTTGATGAACGTCAAGCCACGCGGCGATGCGGTTTGCATACCGCTCACTTTCGGGCCCGCACGATCAACACGAGCGGCAGCCCGCGCCACTGGCGATAGATCGCATCCGATCCGGGAAACGCTTCCTGAAGCTCCACGCCCATGCGCACCTCGTGCATGACCTCGAGCGTCAGATTCGCAGCAGCGACCGCCTCGCGCTGCTCATTCAAACCATAGCAGCAATGCGGCAGCGTGAAACTCCGATTGAGCGCGTCCTTGAAAGAGCGCGTCAGCCCCGCGCGGGCGGCCTCCGGATGAAAATCCGAATACAGCAGCACGCCGTCGACCTTGAGCACTCGCGCCGCCTCCCCCATCCACCGCTGCAGTTCAGTCGCATGCCCGATCGCGAGTCCGCAGATCACGGTCTCGAACACATTGTCGATGAACGGCAGTTGCATCATGTTTGCGCGAACTCTGTTGACGGTCGAGTTCTGACGCAGCATCGCCGCGGAGAAATCAACAGAGAACACCTCGCTTGCGCCGCTTTGCGCCAACAGCCCGGCATAACGCCCCGTACCACACGCGAGATCGAGTGCACGCCGGCCGGTCGCTTGAGGCCAGTGCTCGAGCATCGCTTTCTGCTCCGCCCGCATGAGCGGGTTGTGAGGCCGGGGCGGGTAGCTCTCCGCCCATCGGTCGTAGACATCGCGCGTTGGCAAAGGGCGGTTCACGCTAGGAATCCTGTGCATAAGTGCGATTTGGTGAATTCATCGCCTTCACGATCCCCGTCTGTCGATCAGTTGCATCGTTGAGAGGGTCAGGGTAGTCGACCTGTGCGGAGCTTCCCTAGGCGTCCGTTCGCGGCCCGATTCACATCACGTGCGTCGCCGGCTCGAGACTCAGGCCGGAAACATTGTTCGGATCGCGCCACAGAGAGCAGACGCACGTCGCGCATTCCTCCCGGCGTCCTTCGCGGATGGATCGGCGCAACTCGGTCATGGCTTCGCCGTTCAGAACTTCGCCAAGATCGTCCGTCACGATCGCCTGCGGCGCGCCTGCGATGAAGAAGCACGGGTTCACGCGACCGGTCGCTTCGATCACGGCGGAAAACTCCGGAGCATTGCAGCGTACCGACGGGAACGGGCCCAACCCGCACACTGCGCGGTAGTACTCGAGCAGGCGATGCAACTTTGCCGGACGCTCGGCGATGAACCCGGAGCGAAAATCCTCCGCGTGGTCCCGCTTCATTACGTCCAGAGCTTTTTCAAAGCCCGGCAGATCGCTCGCTTGCAGCGCGATGTCCGCATTGAAACCATTGACCCGGCCGAACGCGTGCGCGTTGCGGACATCCGCGGCGACGAATGAAACCTGCTTCGCGCCCAACTGGTGCGTCAACGTGACGAATGCGGGCAGTGCGCTGTAGTTCGCGCGCTGCACGGTCACACGCACGCTGAGCGACGCGCCCGCCCGGACGGCCGCCCGAATGCCCGCGCAGACCGTGTCGAACGCGTCGAGTCCGCGGATCGCGGCGTACATTCGACGATCGATTCCATCCAGCGACACGGTAATGGATTGAAACAACTCGACGGCTCGCGCTGCATGTTTTGCAAGCGACAGACCCGACGTGACCAGCCAGAGCTGCAGGCCTTGCTCCCGCAGCAACTGTGAAATCTGCGCCCACTGAGGGTGGATCAGCGGTTCACCGCCCGAGATCAGGACCGCTCGCGTTCCCAACTCGCGCAGGCTCGGCAGCAATCGCGCCACGGAATCCGTAGTCATGTCCTCGCGACCGTGGCGCCAGTAGTCGCAACTCACACAGCGTGAATTGCAGCGTTCGGTCAGGTGCAGCGTAATCAGCGGCACGGACCGAAGGCGGCGATCTGTTTGTAGGATTTGCGGGGGCACGTTCCCACCCGTGGCAGGTTGCCGAGGAATACTTTACGTGCAATTCACTCAACTGGGCGTGAGTTTTGCCGCCCGCTCGCAAATCATCAACGTGGCAAACACCTGTCAACGCCCTCGGCAGTCTTCCCGCGGATTTCAGTCGAGTCGTTCGTGGTTCGGTCATCAAGCCGAGAAGAATTTCGGCATTGCGATAGTGCGCAAACGTGCGGCTGCATTCGCCAAATCCAGACAGAGGTTCAAAGGGACCGGGTGGGAAGACGGCGGGCCTCCACAATGAAGTGGTCGGACCAGGCCGCCAGCGCCGGCGAGCGCTGGGCCAAAAGCTCCAGACGCGTGAGTGCGCGGAGCGCGCGCGGTGACCGGTTCAACCATGCCGCTGCATAGCTCGGCGGCAA
>DATAFY010000269.1:0-4137 GCA_036257205.1 Steroidobacter sp.
AGACCGATGCTTGAGCTGGCCTCGCAGCTCGCCGCCCTGAGGTGATGCGAGCTCAAGGCTCACGCGTCGAGCCTGCATACTTCAGGCCATAGCCATAACTGAAAAGCGGCGCCTCTTTGCCTGGAGTCGCCGTACTCTGCATGGGCGTGCGCGGCCAGGCGCAAGGGAGCGTTCCCTTGAAGTCGTAATTGACCGATCCGTCCCGCTTCGCCATGAGCACGTCCGCCACCCCGCCTCCTTCGGACCCCGGCAGCCATGCGGCGACGAACGCGTCGGACGCTTCCAGCTCGAGATCGACCCACATCGGTCGGCCGGAGAGAAAGACTGATACGGTTCGGACGCCCTCGGCTTTCAGCCTGCGCAGGAGCCTCAGATCGGATTTGTCAGTGGGCTTGTATTCGAGCGTTGCGACGTCGCCCTCATACTCCGCGTACGGCTCCTCTCCGAACACTACGATCGCAACGTCCGGTTTGTTTGCGTATTCGCCGGAGCGGCTCAGTGTCGCTCGGCCGCCGCCCGCAGTCACAAGGCTTCGAATTCCGGCGAAGATCGACTCGGCCCCGGGGAAATGCGCATTCGTCAGGCCCCTGCCTTGCCAGCTCAGGGTCCAACCGCCGTTCTGCTTTGAAATGTTGTGCGCGCCGTCGCCCGCGACGAGCACGTTGAGATCCGGGCGCAGCGGCAACAGTCCGCTTGAGTTTTTCAGAAGTACGAGCGATTCGCGAACGGCCTGGCGCGCCAGTGCGCGGTGTTCCGCGGCGCCGAGCAGCTCGAATTTGCCGGCGAGAGGACGGGCGGAGGGTTTGCCTGCATCGAATAGCCCAGCGCGCAGCTTCACGCGCAGAATGCGCCGGACTGCATCATCCAATCGCGTCAGTGGAATCTCGCCCGACCGTACTTGCGCCAGGGTGTTCACGTACAGCCGCTGCCAGCCGTCGGGGGCCATGAACATGTCGATGCCGGCGTTGAACGCGGCGGCGCAGCTTACGGTCGTGCAGCCCGCGAGTTGTCCGTGCGCGTTCCAGTCGCCGAGGACGACGCCGTCGAACCCCATGCGATTCTTCAGCACGTCGGTGAGGAGCCCGCGATGCCCATGGATTTTCGCGCCGCGCCAGCTTGAGAACGAAGCCATGATGGTCTGAACGCCGGCGCTCACGGCGATTGGATATGGAGCGCCGTGCACATCTCGAAGCATTGTCTCGCTTATTTGTGCATCTCCCTGATCGCGTCCGTTCAACGCGCCGCCGTCCGCGATGTAGTGTTTGGCGGCGGCGATCACGTGAGCGCCGCGCAGAAAATCCGCGTTCCCGGCTTTCCCCTGCAGTCCTTCGATCATCGCTGCGGCGTACTGGCGGACGAGGATTGGATCTTCGCCGTAGGACTCGTAGGTGCGACCCCAGCGTGCGTCGCGGACGACGGCCAGCGTGGGTGCAAACGTCCAATCCTGTCCCGTCACACGCACTTCACGTGCGGTGATCTCCCCGATGCGACGCACGAGGTCTGGGTTGCGTGCTGCGCCCAGGCCGATGTTGTGAGGAAACAGGGTCGCGCCGCTGACGTTGTTGTGCCCGTGCACGGCATCCACGCCCCAGAGAATCGGGATGGCGACTCGAGCGGCGGAAGCCTCCGTCGATGCGAGATAAAACGCGTCGGCGGCTTCGAGCCACAGGGGTGCGGGCGCAAGATCGTCGCCGCCGGGCCCAGAGTCCGCCCCGCTCAACACTGAGCCGAGCCGATACTTGCGTATGTCTTCGGGCGTGACGCTGCCCACGTCAGCCTGAATGACCTGCCCGACCTTCTCTTCGATGCTCAGTGATTTCAGCAGCGACTCGACGCGTTGTTCGACGGAGCCGTCGTTGAAGGCCGGTTTCTGCGCGCGGGGCCAGAGATCCGGGTGGACTGCGGCGTCGTCGTTCTGTTTCGGCGTTGAGCGCTCAGGCGCCTCGTTGTTCGAGCAGGCCGAGATCGCGAAGGCCTGAGCAAACAGCAGCGTCGTCAGGGCGCTCGCGCTTCGGCGCTGTGAGTGGTGCATGCTTTGAGACCGCTTCAGCGGCGGCTGTCCTCGGTACGCGCGCTCAGGATCCCACGCTCACGAGCGCCTTTTCAATTCGCTTGCGGATTGCCGCTCATTGCTGAGCCGAGCCTTGGCGCGGCGCCTGAAGCCCTTCATCATCTTCGGATGAGGATGCGAGACCGCTCGAGCAAACCGACCATGGGACCCGTCGAGCGCCTGCTCATCGTACTGGCGGCATTGGCCACGCTCGCAACGGCTCGGACGGCGCTCGCGCTCGATAAGGTCGAGTTCACCGTCAAAAACATCGAGGGCCCAGCGTGGCGTGCGGATGAAGTCGCCGCGAGCGTCGTGCTGGGCAGCGGCGCGCCCCGAGCCGAACTGCACATCGCCCGACTCGATCTGCCTGGGCTCCAGGACGACATACGCAATGTGCGCATCGATTGCCAGAGCGTCGAAGTCTCGCAACAGGCCTATGGCTGCAAGGGCGCTCGAGTGCGACTGGCGAGCTCTGAGCTGGGTGGACAAACGATCACCGCAGACCTGCACTACGCCCGAGAGGACGGAGCGCTGGACCTGAAGCTCGCGGGCGTCCGTCTCGGTGGAGGCGTTGCGACCGGCAGCCTGAGTTTGCGAGAGCACGGCTGGACGATGCGGTTGGCGTTGAGTCGTGCGCCCGTGACCGCGTTGTTGCGCCTGGCCGCGCAGTTCGGTCGGGCCAAAGCGCCGTTCGTCGCCAGCGGCGGGCTCGCCGATGTGACCGTCGCCGCGCACGGCTCCGGTCGTACGGTGCACGAAGCGCGCTTTGAAGGCCGCGTCGCGCAGCTCGGGTTGAGCAACGACGCGGGAAGTCTCGCGACCGACAAACTCGACGTTGAGATCAAAGGCGTTGTCGGGCGAAGCGCAGGAGGCGCCGCGCCATTCTCGCTCGAGCTGCGTTCCCGGGCGGGACAGGCGTATGCGCAACCGATCTTCCTGGACTTCGGCGCGCACCCGCTTGCAGCGGCTGCGCGCGGCGTAGTCGACCGCGACATGCGCGTCATCCTGGACAGCTTCTCAATCGATCACAGCGGCGTAGCCGACGCGCAGGGCTCGGCCGCCTTGGATTTTCGACGCGCACAGCCGCTGCGCAGCCTCGACCTGCGCCTTGCTTCATTGCGCTTTCCTGGCGCGTACGAGAGCTACTTGCAGCCGCTGTTGCTCGATACGAGCTACGCCGCCATGCGCACGTCCGGCGCGCTTTCGGGGCATATAGAAGTCCAGGAAGGCGCGCCGCGCTCGATCGATCTCGGCTTTCACCAGCTCACCGCCGACGACGGGGCTCGAAATTTCGCGCTTCGGGATCTCATCGGTCGTTGGACATGGCGAGCTGAGGACGCGCAAGTCGGCGAGGACGAGGAGGAGCTTTCCTCGGATGCGGTTTTCTCCGATCTACAGTGGCGGGGCGGTTTGGCGCTCGGGCTTGAGCTCGGCGCCGGCCGCATCCGCTTCAGCACGCGCGGGCGTCGGTTCCGATTGCTCGAGCCGGCGCGAATTCCGATCCTGGACGGTGCGTTGGAACTGCAAACCTTGCGCATTCGCAGCTTGGGGACGCCAAAAGTCGCTTTCCTGGTCGATGCAACGATTCAGCCGATCTCCGTGGCGCGCTTGTGTCGCTCGTTCGGCTGGCCGCAGTTCGGCGGTCAGGTCGGCGGGGTGATTTCCAAGTTGCGGATGCGTGAAGGCGTGATCACGCTTGGCGCAACATTGCGCGGGCGAGTATTCGACGGCGCTGTGAGCATCAGCGATCTGCGCCTGGAGCAGCCGTTCGGCCAGTGGCCGCGCTTTCATTCCTCGATCGAGCTGGACAATCTTGATCTCGATCTCGTCACTCGCGCGTTCTCGTTCGGTCGAATCACCGGGCGTTTGTCCGGCGCGATTCGCAATCTGCAGCTTTTCAATTGGACGCCGGTCGCATTTGACGCTCAGCTCTACACGCCGGCCGAGGACCGCTCGCGACATCGCATCAGCCAGCGCGCCGTGCAGAACATAGGCAGCATCGGCGGCTCGAGCGCGGGCGTGGCCGCCGCGCTGTCGAGCGGGTTTATGCGTTTTTTCGATGATTTCAACTACGAGAAACTCGGTCT
>DATAFY010000342.1:0-2271 GCA_036257205.1 Steroidobacter sp.
ACGACTACGTCCAACCCGAGCGCGCGTGCCTGCCGTGCGATCAAGTCCGGAGGGATCGCGTGCGAGCGACTGCGTTCTCCGGACTCATCGAACATCACCAGCAACGTCCGAACGTCGAGTCCTTCCTGCTGAGCGCGCCACAACGCTAGGCACGAGTCTTTGCCGCCGCTGAACGAGCAGAGCGCTTTCATGTCTCGCGTTCTGGGCGGGTGGGGATCAGAACCGCAGTGCTGCTGCTCTAAGATCATGCGCATCGGCGTCCTCTTCAGCCTCAATTCTCCGCCTTGAGCTTCTCAGGCGCGCTTGCGTTCCCGCTGACCCGCTCGCTCCAGGATGGGACGCAGATACTGGCCCGTATGCGAGCGCTCATCCGCCGCAATTTCCTCGGGTGTGCCCGTCGCCACAATCGAGCCGCCGCCTGCGCCCCCTTCGGGCCCGAGATCAATGATCCAGTCGGCTGTTTTGATTACGTCCAGGTTGTGCTCGATCACCACGATCGTGTTGCCCTCGTCGCGCAGGCGATGCAGTACTCCCAAGAGCTGCTCGATGTCATAGAAGTGCAGGCCCGTCGTCGGCTCATCGAGAATGTAGAGGGTTCGGCCGGTCGAGCGCTTTGAGAGTTCTTTCGCGAGTTTCACGCGCTGCGCCTCCCCGCCAGACAACGTCGTCGCGTTCTGGCCGAGATGAACGTACGACAAGCCGACGTCCATCAAGGTCTGCAGCTTCGGTGCGATGACGGGTGCGTGACGGAAGAATCCGAGGCCGTCCTCAACGGTCATTTCCAGCACCTCGTGGATGTTCTTGCCTTTGTAACGAATCTCGAGCGTCTCGCGGTTGTAACGTTGACCCTTGCATACATCGCAGGGAACGTACACATCGGGAAGGAAGTGCATCTCCACTTTGATGACGCCGTCGCCTTGACACGCCTCGCATCGGCCCCCCTTGACGTTGAAGCTGAAGCGGCCAGCCTCATAGCCGCGCGCCCGCGCCTCCGGAACAGCCGCGAAAATTTCGCGTATCGGCGTGAAGAGGCCTGTGTACGTGGCCGGGTTGGAGCGCGGCGTGCGTCCAATCGGACTTTGGTCGATGTCGATGACGCGATCGATCTGATCGAGCCCCTCGACATCGTCGCATGGCGCCGGATCGATGGACGCATCGTTGAGTTCGCGAGCGACGAACCGATAGAGCGTGTCGTTCACGAGCGTCGATTTGCCTGAGCCGGATACACCGGTGACGCAGGTCATGACGCCGAGCGGGATGTCGACGGTTACGCCCCGCAGGTTGTTCCCGCGCGCATTGACGACTCGCACTCGCCGCTCGTGCTGCGGCGGGGCGCGCATGCTCGGGACTGCGATTTCGCGTTTGCCGGACAGATATTGCCCTGTGATCGATTCGGGGTTTGCGGCGATCTCTGTCGGGGTCCCCTGTGCAATCACGAGGCCGCCGTGCGCGCCTGCGCCGGGGCCGAGATCCACTACATGATCAGCGTGGCGGATCGCGTCCTCGTCGTGCTCCACCACCAAGACTGTGTTGCCCAGATCGCGCAATCGGGTGAGCGTGCGCAACAGGCGGTCGTTGTCGCGCTGATGCAGGCCGATCGAGGGCTCATCTAGGATGTACATGACGCCGACCAGTCCTGAGCCGATCTGACTTGCGAGGCGGATGCGCTGCGCCTCGCCTCCGGAGAGTGTGTCGGCGCTGCGATCGAGGGTGAGGTAGTCGAGTCCGACATCGCTCAGGAAGCGCAGCCGTTCGCCGATTTCCTTCACGATCTTGCCCGCGATCTCGCCGCGCCAACCGCTTAGGTTCAGCTCTCGGCTGAAACGCAGCGCGTCGCTTACGGCGAGCATTGAAAACTCCGGAAGGGTCTTGTCCGCGACGAAAACGTTCCGCGCGGCGCGGTTGAGCCGCGTGCCGCCGCAGTCGGGACAGGGCTGATTGCTCAAGTACTTCGCCAGTTCTTCTCGGACCGCGAGCGATTCGGTTTCGCGATAGCGCCGCTCGAGATTGGGAATCACGCCCTCCCACTTGTGGGAGCGACGAATCACACCGCCCTTTGCATCCACATAGCGCAAGTCGACCTTTTCGTCGCCGCTGCCGTAGAGCACGACATGCCGCTGTTTGGCCGAGAGGTTCTCCCAGGGCTCCTCGATATCGAACACATAGTGCTTCGCGAGAGACTGTACGAGCGCGAAGTAATACGCATTGCGGCGATCCCAGCCGCGGATCGCGCCGCCGGCGAGCGACAGGTTCGGGTGGGCGACGATGCGC
>DATAFY010000361.1:0-4687 GCA_036257205.1 Steroidobacter sp.
CACGCGCAGGAGAAGATCGTGAACACGCCCGGCGCCGAAACAACTGGCACGCGCGGCGGGATTCACAACTCCGTAACGCGCGCAGTGCTCAAACCGACGCATATGATCGGCGGCTACGCGCAGCTCTCTTACGGCTTCAACTACTACGGAACCGTGGGCTCGAATCGCGATGAATTCGTGATCGTGCGTAAGATGAAGACGGTCGACTGGCTCGAAGAACGCGAGCAGCCGGCTGCAGGAGTGAAATAAATGAAAATCCGAGCGCAGATCGGAATGGTGTTGAACCTGGACAAGTGCATCGGCTGTCACACTTGTTCGGTCACCTGCAAGAACGTCTGGACCTCGCGCCCTGGCATGGAGTACGCGTGGTTCAACAACGTCGAAAGCAAGCCGGGCGTCGGCTACCCGAAGGAATGGGAGAATCAGGAGAAGTGGAAAGGAGGCTGGCGACGCACGCCCTCTGGCAAGATCGAGCCGCGTCAAGGCGGAAAGCTCAAGATCCTCGGCAACGTGTTCGCGAATCCGAACCTGCCTGAAATCGACGACTACTACGAGCCGTTTACGTTCGACTACGAACATCTGCACAACGCGCCCGATATGAAGCATCCGCCGAGCGCGCGTCCGCGCTCGCTCGTCACCGGCGAACGCATGGAGAAGATCGAGAACGGCCCGAATTGGGAGGAGATCCTGGGCGGTGAGTTCGAAAAGCGCTCGAAAGACGTGAACTTCGAAAACCTGCAGAAGGAAATGTACGGTCAATTCGAACACACGTTCATGATGTATCTGCCGCGGCTGTGCGAGCACTGCCTCAACCCGGCCTGCGTCGCTTCGTGCCCTTCGGGCTCCATTTACAAGCGCGAAGAAGACGGAATTGTGCTGATCGACCAGGACAAGTGCCGCGGCTGGCGCATGTGCGTGTCCGGCTGCCCATACAAGAAGATCTACTTCAACTGGAAGACGGGCAAGGCGGAAAAGTGCATCTTCTGTTATCCGCGCATCGAGGCGGGCCAGCCGACCGTTTGCTCCGAGACCTGCGTCGGGCGCATTCGCTACCTCGGCGTGCTGCTTTATGACGCCGACCGGATCGAAGCCGCCGCGAGCGCGAGCGACGAAAAGAGCCTGTACGAGGCGCAGCTCGACATCTTCCTCAATCCGCACGATCCGAAGATTCTCGAGCAAGCGCGTAAGGACGGCGTTCCCGACAATTGGCTTGCGGCTGCGCAAGGCTCGCCCGTGTACAAGATGGCGGTTGACTGGAAAGTGGCGCTGCCGCTCCACCCCGAATACCGCACCCTGCCGATGGTGTGGTACATCCCGCCGCTCTCCCCCATTCAATCCGCAGCGAACGCAGGCCAGGTCAGCGTCAATGGCGTGCTTCCGGACGTGCGCAGTCTGCGCATCCCGGTGAAATACCTCGCGAATCTCCTTACGGCCGGTGATGAAGCGCCGGTCGTGCGTGCACTGGAGCGGATGCTCGCGATGCGCGCTTACATGCGCGGCAAACACGTGGACGGCGCCCCTGATGTCGACGCGCTCAAGCAGGTGGGGCTCGCACCGGAGGTTGTGGAGGACATGTACAAGATCATGGCTATCGCCAATTACGAGGATCGCTTCGTCGTTCCGAGCACGCATCGCGAATACGCCGAGGACGCGTTCGAGCTGCGGGGCGGCTGCGGGTTTTCGTTCGGCAATGGATGCTCCGGCGGCTCATCACCGACGAATTTGTTCGGAGGGTCCAAGTGCAAGACCGCCGGGGCCAAATAGACAACGTTCAACAGGTGCAACGATGAAGACTTTTCAGGCGCTCGCCGCGTTGCTCGAGTACCCGACCGAAGCGCTTGCGAACGCGATCGATGAGATCGAGGCTGTGCTGAAATCCGAGCGGCTGCTCGAGCCCTCGGAGATCGACGCCTTGCAGCCGCTGATGCGCGAAATCGCTCATGGCGACCTCTTGGAGGCGCAGGAGCGTTACGTCGAGACCTTCGATCGCGGTCGCGCCGCCTCGCTCAACCTCTTCGAGCACGTGCATGGCGAATCTAGGGATCGTGGTCAGGCGATGATCGATCTCAAGCAGCTCTATGGTGCGCGCGGTCTGGAACTGACTGCACGACAGCTGCCCGATTATTTGCCCGTCATGCTCGAATACCTCGCGCTCGGTTCGCCGGAGGAGGCGCGTTCGATGCTGAGCGACTGCGCGCACATCCTGCAGTCCATCGGCAGCGCGCTATCACGTCGCGGCAGTGCGTATGCCGCCGTTCTTCGCGCGCTCGAGCGCTATGCCGGCGCGGACGCAGTCGAGGCGTCGGCGAATGCCGCAGCCGAAGACGACCTTACGCCTGAGGCGGTCGACCGCGCCTGGGCGGAGGAGCCTGTCTCTTTTCTCGGCGGCGGCTGTCCCTCGGCCGCCTCCCCTCTTTACACACTGCCCATTGCTAAAGGAATGCGCCCATGAGCCTTGCGCATCAATTTTTGTTTGGCGTCTATCCCTATATCGCGGCAACCATCTTCCTGTTGGGCAGTCTCGTGCGTTTCGATCGCGAGCAGTACACGTGGAAGAGCGACTCTTCGCAGTTGCTGCGTCGAGGACAACTACGACTGGGCAATACGCTCTTTCACAGCGGCGTCATTCTGTTGTTCTTTGGCCACTTGGTCGGTCTGCTCACACCCAGCGAGATCTATCATGCATTCGGCCTGACTGCCGCCAGCAAGCAGACGATGGCGATGACCGCGGGCGGCGTCTTTGGGACCCTCTGTTTCATTGGGCTCGCAATCTTGCTGCATCGCCGCCTGAGCGAGCCGCGCATCCGCGCCGTAACCTCGCGCATGGATGTTGTGGTGTTGTCCTGGATTCTCGCGACGCTTGGGCTCGGGCTCTACACCATTGCCGTGTCCGCCGGTCACCCCGACGGCTCGGTGATGGTCGCCCTCGCGCACTGGGCGCAGCACGTGGTGACATTCCGCAGCGATGCCGCCAGCTTCATCGTGGACGCACCGCTCATTTACAAGGTCCATCTGTTCTTTGGCATGACGCTGTTCGTGCTGTTTCCCTTCTCGCGCCTCGTGCACGTGTGGAGCGGCTTTGCATCGGTGGCGTACCTTGCGCGCGCTTACCAGGTAGTGCGCCACCGCTGAGCGCCTCCCGCAGGAGGACGTTAATCGCTCGGACGCGGAATCGAGGACCTGCCGCTTACGCCACGGATGGCTAGAGCGGGCAGCGCCGCACTCAGGTTGAGTCGGGTTGCTCGAACAAGGCGAACGATCCGCCTTTCACACAAATTTTGACTAGCCTTTGAGAAGCTTTCGCCTTAGCTTCATGCAGAGCGAAGGCAATCCCGCCAATGTCTCCTCGCCGCGTCGCAGTGCGGTTCGCCATCGACGTCCGGCACAGCAGCAGTCAACCAAGTCAGGAGACAGTCATGAGCAGCGTTTACGAGAAAAGCGCCAGATCAACGATCGCCGAAAATGCATTGCGGATGGGGTTTGCGGCGGCTGCGAGCGCCTGCGCGCTCGTTCTCGCGAACTTCGCCTGGTCAGCCGATCGGGGGCCGGCGCCGCTCACGGCCGTGGTGAGCTATGCGGATCTCAATCTGAACGACAAACCGGGCGCGCAAGTGCTGTACCGACGTCTGCAGTCTGCATCGCGAAACGTCTGCAGGCCTTTGGACACGGGCAGACTCTCTGAAAGCATTGGATGGCGCGCGTGTGTGAATGAAGCGATGACGCACGCGATCGATCAAATCGATGCGCCTGCGCTCACCGCGTATCACGTTGCTCAGACAGGCAAGGTCGAGACGGTGAAAATGGCCAAGAGCGCCGACAGTCCATAAGCGAATTCTCGCGTTGGCGCCCCATGACGTCCTCCATGGGGCGCGCCTCGCTTCTATGCGCAGCGCGTTGTATCGGCGGACTCACCACTCAACATGGTGCGGATTTCATCCCCGTGTTCACGGCCCGACGCGGCGCTTCACCGCGCTCGCGCATCTGCTCGAGCAATGTTCGCTGCTCCGCCGCATGCGCCCGCGCCTTCGATGCAAACGCCTGAAATCGCGGGTCGCTGCGCAGCAAGTTGAAGGCCGGCTCGCGATTGACCGCGTACCACCAGCCCTTCAGCCGCTGCACACCCAGACGCTCCAGCGCATCCAGCGCCGCTTGATGCTGACCCAGTAGTGCGTGCGCAACGACCTGGGCGTATTGAAGGGGCCCAGGGTAGGACGGCTCTTTCCACTCGAGCACTTCGCGCGCAAGCCGTTCCGCCTCGGCCCGGTCGCCCAGAGCGAGATTGACTTGCGCAAGCACGATCGTGCGGTACAACCCATGCAGCTCACTGGGGAGTTTCGGCAGCTCAACGCGCGCACGAGTCAGTTCCCCCGCGGCGATAGCGGCGTCGCGAATGGCGTACGCTTCCACCTGCTCCCCCAAACTGTCGGTCCAGCGGTCCGGGTTCGCGAGGATAATGTCGGCGGCGCGCTGCGGCTGCCCTGCAAACAGGCAGATCGGCACCCACAGCGCCGGCCTTGCAGATTCCATCTGCTCGGCCGCGAAACTGCGCGCTGCGTCGAGGTCTTCCAGCTCCAGGTAGAAGCGAACCACGCCCCCGAGCACCCACCGCGCGCGTGGTTCGATGGCGACAGCCCGCTCGCCAAGCCTCACAGCCTCGGCATAGCGCCCGCCTGAATACGCACGCATT
>DATAFY010000365.1:0-4362 GCA_036257205.1 Steroidobacter sp.
TCGTCGCGCGACGCACCCCGGCAGGCAAGACAAGGCTCGAGGTCACGCTGCCTGTGAGTTCTGAGGCTTGAGGCTCGGCTTTGGCGGCTTTTCCGTTTCGTTGTCCGTCCGGCTCGAGCCTAATGACCCCATTCACCAGTCGCTAGCCCATGAAAATCCTCACCGCCGACGATGACGGGGACCTGCTTGCACTCATCGCATTTTCGTTGTCGCAGGCAGGTTATCTCGTGGTGAAGGCGAGCGATGGACCCGGGGCGATACGCGCGTTCTACACAGAAGCGCCGGATCTGGTTCTCCTGGACATCAACATGCCGGGGGCGAGCGGCTTTCAGGTGTGCGAGGCGATACGCGCCAAGTCGCGTGTGCCTGTGATGATGCTCACGGTGCGCGGCGAAGAAGAGGATCTCGTGCGTGCGCTGGAGCTCGGCGCTGACGACTACCTGACCAAGCCGTTCAGCCCGCGTACGCTGCTGGCGCGGGTCAAAGCGCTGCTGCGCCGCGCTGGAATGGAGAACGCCGCCCCGCTCGCGGCTGGTCGCATTCGCCTCGACGTCGATGAACACACGGTGCAGGTTGGCGCGCAACAGCCTGTGCGGCTCACAAAGCTGGAGTTGCGCCTGTTGCAGATGCTCGTCGCCAACGCAGGCCACACCGTCAGCTCCGATCGGCTGCTGCTGCAGGTCTGGGGACACAAGGGCTCTGGAGATCGTCAACTGCTCAAGCAGCTGGTGCATCGGCTGCGGCAAAAAATCGAGATGGATCCGTCGACGCCGCAAATGCTGCAGACCGCACCCGGAGCGGGATACAAGCTCCTGGTCGAGTAAGCGCTGGCGGCGTACGCAGCGCGCAACGGCTTGCCGGCGGCGGCCGCCGCCTGAGGACGCTCCCGCTGCATGCTTTGCGCAGGGTGAGTTGTATGGCTCAACTGGGCCAACCCACGTGCGCGTGGCGCGTGTGAGCGCAGTGTGAGCCATCGCATCGGCGAGAAGAGAGGCCTGCGGCTCCGCGAGAAGAGAGGCCTGCGGCTCCGAAAGCTCTCGCGCGCCGAAAGCCCCGTCCGCCGCAGACCGAGTGTCGGTCTACTACGATTATCCGCCGCTGCGCTCTTGCAGCTTGGCCGCGACGCGGTTGCGGATGTCCACGTTCGAGGCCATCGACTGGACGATCTGATTGAACTCGTCCACGTGCAGACCGCTGCGTTCGACGGCCGAGATCATGTCCTGCTGCGCGGTGGCTTT
The DNA here is from genome assembly GCA_036257205.1 of Steroidobacter sp. Lineage (GTDB taxonomy): Bacteria > Pseudomonadota > Gammaproteobacteria > Steroidobacterales > Steroidobacteraceae > Steroidobacter. Next base: position 1,239 of record DATAFY010000365.1, read on the forward strand.
CACCTTGTCCGCGGCCGCCGGGTCTGTCGTCGCTTGCAGATCGTTCGCAGCCTTCTGCTGGATGTTCTGCACCTCTATGTAGGCGTTCGCAAACTGCTCCAGTTTCTGATCATCGATGACTACGGCATTGCCCATCGACGGCGCGGGCGCCGCCGGCTCCTGCGTCTGCGCGCCTTGACCCAAATCCCCAGAGGAGCCCTGCGAGGCAGATTCATCGGGTGCTGCTGATGAGTCCTGGGACGCCGATGCGTCCTGCGGCGCGGATTGATCCTGCGACGGACTCGTTTGTGGTTCCGTGACGTCGGGCGTCTCGGGCGGAGGTTGCGACAATGCAGCAGGCGCCGCGAGCCATAGAGCGCTCGCAAAGCCGACGAGCAGATTCGATTTGAGATCCATGATGCGCTCCTCGTGTGGGTGCTAAATCGCAACCCACGAGGCTGGGGCAGGTTCCGCGCGAGCCTGAGCGCGGACGCGCTGGTCGCCCGGGGCGCGACTAGGGCTGAAGATCTGTGCTCATCGAACTACGCTCGGCCGGGCGATGCATCACAGCCGGTCGCGCTCGCGAGACCCTGCACAAGCACGCGGCTGGGCGAGGCCCATAAGGGCAAACGCACTGCGCGCGGCGGCCTGCTGAGCGCGTCTGAAAACGGCTCGTCGGCGCGATGCGCTACGCGTATCGTCGCGGCGATCATGGTGAGGCTGGATTGGCGGTCTGCCGGCCCAGCTCGAAGAAAGATGGGGCGCTCGATGAAATGTCATTCGAGCGGCCCGCGTGGGTCTCGTTGGTCGGTTTGACGAAGCGTTTCGCATATACATTTATAAGCTAAGCGCGCACCGCGCGAACCGCGGCGCGCGTCGGCCGATCGCTGGCGTTGCAGGAGATGAATATTGCTAAAGCTCGCATTCAGACTGCCATACGACTGGACTCACGTGCGCGATTTTCTGGCCGCGCGCGCTGTGCCCGGCGTCGAAAGTGTGGATGAACGCGGTTACGTGCGCGTCGTGTCTTCGAGCGGCGGGCCATCGATCGTCTGCGTGCGCGCACTTCAGCAGGAGAACGCGCTCGAGTTGCGCGTACGCGGTGCAGCATCGGCTGACCTGTTTCAGATCTCCGCCGCGGCGCGCCGCGTCTTCGACCTCGCGTCCGATCCGACGCAGATCGCGGCGTGCTTTGCGGCCGACGATATTCTCGCGCCGCTTGTCGAGAGACGCCCGGGGCTGCGCATTCCCGGCGCATGGGATCCGTTCGAGTGCACGGTGCGCGCCGTGCTCGGTCAGCAGGTGAGCGTGGCGGCTGGGCGCACGCTCGCGGCGCGACTGGTCGCACGGGTCGGCGAGCCGATCGACGACGGCGACGGCCTCACGCACGCCTTCCCCGGACCGGCTGCGCTCGCGTCTGCAAATCTCGATGGACTGGGCATCATGGGCGCGCGGCTCGCCGCGCTGCGGACGCTCGCGCGCGCTGTGCTGGACGGCGCGCTCGACTTCTCTGCGAGCGCCGACGCCTTCAGCGCGAGACTCGCTTCGCTGCCCGGCTTCGGTCCATGGACGGCTCAGTATGTCGCCCTGCGGGCGCTCGGCGACCCGGACGCGTTTCCCTCTGGAGATCTCGTATTGCGTCGCATGGCGGGGAATGGCGTGCCGCTCACGACACGCGAATTGGAACGGCGCGCCGAGGCGTGGCGCCCTTGGCGAGGTTACGCCGTGATGCACCTGTGGCGCGCCGCCGCGGAGGCGTCGAGCGCGCCACCGCCGCAACGCTCTGCGGGACGCACGTGAAGCACAGCGATGGACGTCGGGCGCCGAGCGCCGTCACGCGCGTGTGTCGTCACGCCCCCGGCGCACGTTTTTGTTCGGCTCTTCTGTTGAACGCGATGCCCGCCAAGTGGATGAAGGGCGCGAGCAGAGGGACGCCAGAGGCATAGATTGAGAAAAGCCGTCTCAGTAAAGGCGCGTCAGTGCCTTGCGCCAGATCAACGAGCGCGGCCCCGCCGACCACGACCGGATAGAGCGCTCCGATGCCGCAGGTCGCCCAAAGGATGCGCGGGGCCTTTTGCAGTCCGCTCGGCCCCTCGAACCAGTAGATCCCAACGAGAGACCAGAAGGCGAGCACGGCTGCGCCCAGGACGAATGGGAGCACCGAAAAAATCGATAGCGAGGCAAAAGCCTGAACAATCATCGCAGGAGCGGCGATGCTGAAGAGCGCGGTGACTGGGACGGCCAGTACAGCCAGCTCGACCATCAGTGCGTTGTTTACGTGACGGGTATTCACGATCCAGGAACTCAGGCGTCGCGTGGCCAATGGTTCATCAGAGCTCGAAGTCAAAGCTTTGCATGCACGCCATGCCGCTGGATAACCGAGGATCGACGCTCTGTGCGCGACTTGCTCGGGCGCGAAACTGTGGGGCAAACCGCCGCTGATTACATGAGCTGCCGATTCAACGCCGCCACATCAATGATGCTCCACTCTTCGACGATGCGCCCATCGGCGAAGCGGAAGAAGGTCATACCTTCGATGCGCGCCTTCTTGCCTTGACCTGGCGTGCCGGCGGCCGCGACGGTATTCGTGCCTGCCGCGCTCCAGTGCACAGCGACCAACTCGTCGTTTGCGACCGTGCGTTCAACGCTCACCTTCAGATCCGGGAATGCGGCCCGCCACGCCTTGCCGGACTCATTGTCCTCCTCAAGCGTGTAGTCGCGCGAGCCGCCGTGCGCGACGAAGCCGGGTCCATAGATCTCTTCCAGTTTGTCGAATCGGCCTTGTCCCATCTTTTCGAGGAACACGCGCTTCGCTATCTGCGTGTTCGCCTCTGGATCTGCCTGGACGCTCATGGCCGCGAGCGATAGAACTGCAGCAGCTAAAACCGCGAATAGACGCATATGTATCTCCGGCTCACGTCGACTTCGACGCTATTCCGAACGCTTGCGCTGCGAGGGCACAAAGTCCTCCATGACCGCCCTCTCCAGCAGTTCAAGGGGCAATATGCCCTGGGCGATGATGAAGTCGTGATAAGGCTGCTCGCTGAAAAGACCAGGCAGGGCGATTTCGACGCTCGTCCGCAGCGCATTCAGCTTCGAGTAGCCGTAGAAATACGAAGTCGCTTGGCCCGGCGCCTTGAACGTG
>DATAFY010000126.1:0-2123 GCA_036257205.1 Steroidobacter sp.
GTTGCATCTCCGGCGAGCCTCGCGTCGACGACGTTGCGCACCCAGAACACATGGCCGAGCCACAAGTCGCGCAGGGCGGCCTTGGTTTCAGCGACTTTCGTCGGCACCGCGGCCGTTGGCTGTACCGCGTCGGCGGCCGCAAGTCCTGGCGTCGTCAATGCAAGCGCGGCGAGCAGCGCAGCAATCCTGGATTTCATCTCGAAGTCTCCCCGGTTTGAGTGAGGCCCATATATACAGCGACAAAATCACTTAACAAAGGTTAATATGCCAAAAGGTCGAACCGGATCGGGGGTGCGTATGAGCGAGATGTTCGGTGAGCGCCGCAAACAACTGCTGCACTATCTGCTGCGAAATAAATCTGGCGCGTCGGTCGATGAGCTGGCGCAAGCGCTCGGAGTCACGCGCACAGCCGTACGGCAGCATCTCGCGTCGCTGATGCGCGATCGGCTCGTCGTCCCCGGCGCGGCGCGCGCTTCCGGGGGACGCCCGCAGCAACTGTTTGTGCTGACGGAGGAGGGCAAAGAGGCGTTCCCGCGTCACTACTCCTGGTTCGCGCATCTGCTGGTCGAGGAAATCACGAACGAGCATGGCGCGGCGGGGCTGCGCACGCGGCTCGGGCGCATCGCAGCGGCGGTCGTCGCCCAGTTGCAGCAGCGCGCGCCGGGCGCCGGGAGTCGACGCGAGAAAGTCGAACGGCTTTCTGCAGTGATGGATGAGCTCGGCTACGACGCGCGCACCGGCAAGGATCTGGCCGGCGCCCCGACGATCGAGGCGGACAACTGCGTCTTTCACGAGCTCGCGATGAAGCATCCGGAGATCTGTCATTTCGACCTCGCATTGTTGTCCGGCTATACGGGCAGCAAGGTCGATCTTCACGAATGCATGGCTCGGGGCGGACACGTCTGCCGTTTTCGCTTCACTCCTCGAAAGTGACGCGCGTGTTCCGGCGTTGGATGGATCGACTGGACCGGTCGTTCAAAGAGTAGAAGTCCGCACTGTCAGCGCATTCACGCCGCGTGAGGAACGACGCGCACAAAAGAAAACGGAGGCCCCGAGGCCTCCGTTTCTTTGCCGGTTCCGATCGGCGGATTAGGTCCAGTAGTAGTTCCAGTAGCTGTACTCGTACTGCGTGCGCGTGCGCGTCCAGCGAACCTGCGACTTATACTTCTGCCCGCAGGTGTTGTAGTAGTCCGCCAGCACTTTGCCGTCGTAGTAACCGCTCCAGCTGCCGGTGGCATACGACACGGCATAGGGGCCGCCGTCGTAGTAGCCGGCGCCGCCGATGATCGTGGCGAGCGCTTCGCGGTCGAGGTCCTGGGAGAGGCCGAGGTCAGCGATGTTCAGGGTGTTCATTAAGGTGCTCCGAAAAGTAGTTGAGTGAATCGGTTGGGGTAACAGAAGTTGATCTTCAAACAATCAACTCTCGCGGGGGATATTGCAGGGGGCGTGCCAGGGGCGTGTGCGCATAGGCCGCGCGATCGCTAAGGCCTTGATCGCACGAACAAAGAAATCCAGCGAGGCCGCTTCAACGGTGCCGCCTGCCGCCCGTGGCTTGTGTCACTTCGTTGACTGACAACCAACACTCAGACGTGCCGCGTTCGCCCGCAGCCAACGCTCGCTCACTGCATGGGTGTCCCCGAGGTCCGCGCCTGATGCTCTGAACGAGGAAGAGCCGCGAAGGACCGCAAAAAAGAAAATAGAACGGTCAGAGGGGTCCACAGACGTGTTTCGGCTCTGGCGTCGACAGGGCTCTCGAATCCCCGCTCTGTCCGCACCAATTCTTTTATGCGGTCCTTCGCGGCTCTTCTCCGAGGATGCCCGGGGAGCTGTGGAAACCGGCGCTCGACATGCGCCTGATCGCGCGGACGGGCGGCTCATTCAGCGTGAAAGGAAAGCAGCGTCTGCCGCATCCCGCGCCGCCGGATGGCTGTAAACCAGGATTCGATCGTTTGGGCAGCGTGCGAGTCGGCGCGCCACACCTCGCGGAAGAGCCCGTGCTCGCCCACGACGGCCTGCACGGCGGCGCGCGAATCGTCGGCGAGTTTGCGAACGCCGAGCAACCGTTCCGCCAGCGGATCATCGAGCTGCTGCGACGGCCTGCATATGAACGCGATCCATGACGC
>DATAFY010000410.1:0-3108 GCA_036257205.1 Steroidobacter sp.
AGTACAGTTCATAACGCATGGGAATCCTCCTGAAATCGCCGACAGATTTGCATAGATGACGCAATTGCTCAATAACGTCCATTTGCAGAGTGACCAACCGGTACGAGTGTGTTAGATTCTCTGTTGAAAAAATTTTGTAGATGATTCTAGAAGTCGTATGTCTATCGATTGGATAGTCGTTGCAATGGTTCCAAATGTTTTGAACGGTGTCTGAATAATGCCGCCTAGCAATTCTACTGTCACGGCTATTCAGTCAGGGTCGGCGGCGGTTCGCCTGCGCGAGGCGCGGCGGTTTGTCGAGCAGTTCGAACCCGGCGCGGAAGTGCTTCTGCTCGGCGCATCACGCGGTTCAGTCGACGATCTCTCTCGCGCGATTTCGCTGGAGCGAGGCGCGACGTTTGGACTGCACCGACTCTCTTTCACCCAACTCGCGGCGCGGCTGGCGGTGATCGAACTGGCTTCTCGCGACCGCGCGCCCACGACCGCGCTCGGACACGAGGCGGTTGCGACGCGGGCGGCGTTTGAGGCGTGCACCGCTGACGCTCTTAAGTATTTCTCGCCTGTCTCCCGAACCCCAGGGTTTCCGAAGGCGCTGGCGCGCACTCTGCTGGACGTGAGACTTGCTGCTGTAACTCAGCGTGACTTGGCGCGACTGCCCCGTAGCGGGACTGACCTTGCCGCTTTGCTGGAGCGTGTTGATATCCTTCTGAATGAAGCGGACGTCAGTGATCGGGCTTCATTGTTCGAGACCGCAACCAAGGCGCTGGGGTCGCCCGTGACCGGCTGGCCGCCGATGCCGTTGCTGCTGCTCGATGTCCCTTTCGAATCGGAGATGGAAGCGCAGTTTCTCTGGGCGCTGCTTCAGCAGTCGCCGCAGGCGATGATCACGGTACCGGCAGGAGACGCCTCCGCTGTGAGTCACCTCGAGAAGCGCGGCATGCAGGTCGAGATCATAGAGGAGGCCGCGCAGAACGATTTGACGCAGCTGGCGCGTTATCTGTTTTCAAAAGAACCGCCGCCCGAGCGGACGCGCACCGGCGAACTGGTGTGGTTTTCGGCGCCCGGCGAAGGCCGCGAATGCGTCGAGATCGCGCGCCGAATCTTGAAAGAAGCCGATCGCGGCGTTCGCTTCGACGAGATGGCGATCGTCATTCGCTCGACGCAGCAATATATTGGCGTCCTGGAACACTCGCTCGCCCGAGCCGGGGTGCCGGCGTACTTCGATCGCGGCACCCGTCGTCCCGATCCTACGGGCCGCGCCTTTCTCGCCATCCTGAGTTGTGCAACCGAAAAGTTCTCCGCTAACCGTTTTGCCGAATATCTTTCGCTCGCCCAGGTCCCGGCGCTGGACGATTCCGGCAAGGCTCGGGCCGGATCCGGTCATTCGACGTGGGTGGCCTCACGGGACGACGTGTTCGGCGTTCTCTCCGAGAGAGCGCCCGACGAATCTAACGAGAGCAATGGAGAGGACGACGAACGATCCGCGTCCGGTATCAATAGCGATCATGCTGTGGTGGCCGGCGCGCTCAGAGCGCCGTGGAAGTGGGAAAGTTTGCTCGTTGAATCTGCTGTCATCGGTGGAAGCAATCGCTGGGCGCGGCGGCTCGACGGGCTGGCGGCGGAATATGAGCTAAAGATTCGCGAGCTGACATCCGAAGAGCCCGACTCGCCGCGTATCGCACGACTGGAGCGCGAGCGGCAGAATCTTATCCACCTCCGAGCATTCGCGCTGCCGCTGATCGAAACGATGTCTGCCTGGCCGAACGACGCCACGTGGGGCGATTGGATTCAACGCCTCGAAGAGTTTGCGCCGCAGGTGCTCCGGCGTGCCGAGTTCGTCCTGCGCGTTCTTGCCGATCTGCGTCCCATGGCCGCGGTCGGACCGGTGACCTTGGCCGAAGTGCGCGACGTGCTGGCCGACCGCCTGGCAGCGCTGGAAGTGGAGCCGCCTTCCCAGAGGTACGGCCGGGTGTTCGTTTGCAGCCCCGATCAGATCCGCGGCCGCGTATTCCGTGTAGGATTCGTGCCGGGCCTGGCCGAGCGACTATTTCCGCAAAAGCTGCGCGAGGATCCGCTCCTATTGGATGACCTTAGGCATGAAATTGGTGCCGAGCTAACCTTGCAAGATGATCGCGCCGAGCATGAACGGCTATTGCTGCACCTTTCTGCCGGCGTGGCGACCGAACGGCTGTATGTCTCATTCCCGCGCATCGAGACAGCGGAGGCCCGCGCGCGCGTCCCGTCGTTCTACGCGCTCGAAGTCATGCGCGCCGTGACCGGCCGCATCCCCGACCATCAGCAGCTCGAGCTTGAAGCTTCAGAAGAAGCCAATGCCAGTCTCGCGTGGCCGGCGCCCGCGCGTCCCGAAGACGCTATTGACGATTTCGAGCACGACCTCTCGGTGCTGCGCATCCTGATGCGCAGCGAAGAGGAGGTAAAAGGCCACGCGCATTACATGCTCCAGCTGAACGATTGCGTCCGGCGGTCGGCCAGCGAGCGGTGGGCGCGCGCGCGGAAGCCATGGTCGCCTCTTGACGGCCTCTTTCGGATCACAGAGGCCACTCGACCCTTTCTCCAGTCGCAGCGGCTTACTGCGCGCCCGTACTCCGTGTCGGCGCTGCAGAATTACGCCTACTGCCCCTATCGATTCTTCCTGTCAGCGATGTATCGCCTCGAAGCGCTGGAAGAACCTGAGCCGCTGCAGAGCATGGATCCCCTCACCAAGGGGAGATTGTTTCATGAGGTGCTGGCGGAATTCTTTCGCGGCTTGCAACAGCGGAAAATGGGGCTAGCGACGGCGTCAATCGACGCGGTGCTCGAGGTCCTCGATGCCACTCTCACGAGGATCGCCGCAAACTACGCGGAGCTGCTCGCGCCGGCCGTGGATCGAGTCTGGCAGGACGAAGTTGCGAGCATCCGCACCGATCTGCACATCTGGGCGCGCGAACTCGCCGCGAGGACCGGATGGGAGCCGTGGTTGTTCGAATTTGCCTTCGGACTGCCTAACCTACCCGGGCACGATCCCAACAGCCGGCGCGAGCCGGTCGCCATCGACGGCCGTTTCATACTGCGCGGCGCCATCGATCTCATCGAGCGCAAGCCCGGCAC
>DATAFY010000431.1:0-5761 GCA_036257205.1 Steroidobacter sp.
ACCATTGATCGGCAAACCGCCAGCTACCTGCCCGCCGTGTTCGGAGAACACCAGTACGCTGTCCTCCATCGTCCAGAACTGCTCGCCAACGCGCTGCTCGGCTGGCTGCGAAGGCTCGTGCGCGTCTAGCGTCCTGAATCAGTAGTTCGTTCAGCGCTTATGCGCCCTCGAAACTGGCCGTCCGGTGAATAACGCACGCGCCTAGCCAGTCTATCCCGGCTTGCCGTCCGCCCGCGGGCCGATGAGGATCGGTGCGTAGACAACGAGGAAGATGAGAAACGTCAGCGCCCACGCGACGCCTGCGATGCTGATCATGAGCACGTATTGCTGCGGCCAAAGCACGCCTGCGAAGACTCGCACAAAGACAGCCAGCGTGAGCAACGCGTAGGCCAAAGTGATCATCGGCGCGACCACGAGCGGACGGCCGGTGTGGCCGAGCGAGGCGCGCGTCATCACGGCGAGGATCATCGTGCCGAACACGCCGGCGGTGAGTGCGTGCTGCCATTTCATCGCCCAGTCCACGGTCCCGAGCACCCAGAGCGCCTTGAGCCCGAGGCCGATGGGCAGCCATGCGTAGGCCACATGAAGCACCCACAGAATCGACTCCCCTCGCGTCTTGAAGCTGCGCCATCCGGACAGGCGCACCGCGTGCAGCGCCGCCGCTAGCGCAGCGAGCGCGCCGCTGAGCCAGCCGTGGGGCGCAAACAGATCTACGATCGCAACCGCGATCATCGCGGCGACCACCACGCTTTCCACCCACTTGCGGCTGACGATGTCGACGAGTTCGCCGCGCCGGCGCAGCGCGTTAGCCGTAAACGCCGGCACGATGCGTCCCGCGATCACTGTAACGAGCACCAGCACGAAATCGATCGCAAGGGTCATCGTCCGCGACGCAAGCGCCGCGTCGCCTTTTTTGAGCGCAACCAGAAAAGCAGCGTCGATCAGCCACAGGATCCCGATGACCGCGAGAAGGGGCGTATTGCGATTCTGACTGCGAAACAGCGGGGGCGTGAGCAGGGCCGCGAGCGCAGGAAGCACCGCGAGCTCGGCGACCGCCGTAATCCAGAACGGCGCATCCCCAACCGTAGCCATGGCAAGCCGCCCGAGCGCCCACAAGCCGACGACGATGAACAATGGCGCGCCTGCAAAACCGCGCGCACCGGTCCAGCTCGGCACCGCCGTCAACAGAAAGCCAGCGATCGCGGCCGTCACAAACCCATACAGCATCTCATGCGAATGCCAGTACATCGCCGGCAACGCGCCGAACGCGACGCCTTGGTGAACATAAAAGTAGAGCCATACCGGCACGGCCGCGAAGGCGTACAGTCCTGCCAGCAGAAAAAACGGTCGGAAGCCGTAATCGAACAGCGCGAAGCGGCTCACGAGATCGTTGCGGGGATCGACAGTTCGGGAAAGATGATTCATCAGGCTACGCGCGCCTCCATGATGAGTTCCATGCAGCGCCGGGCTCGCCATAAGCCCTAACCTCTGCGTTCATGAAGCCATGTTCCCGATTCCGCGGAAGACGCGCTTTGACCCTGATCAAGCGAGCCCCCTGATCTGCGCCGAGCCGCGCACGTGCGAGCGCAGCGGCGAACCCGAAAGCAGCTGCGAGGATTTCCGGATGGGGAGCGATGAGAAGCACACGACAATGTAGCTCCAATCCACACAGCGGTGCGTCGAATGCGACACCCGATCGGACTGGTCCTGCAGAGCACCGAGTCCTCTGCCGATATCGAAATGGCTGTGTTCGAGGCGATCGAGGAACTGGAGCGGTTCTGCGATCAGATGACGGGATGTCACGTACTCGTCCGCGGCCCTTCTGCGGAGGAATGCGTCTACACCGTCACGCTGAAAGTGCGAACGCCGGATCGCGAGGTCGCCGTCGCGGCCGGTCGAGCGGACAATCCTGTGCATCGCGACGTCAAGACCACGGTGCATGAGGCCTTCGCGAGGGCGAAGAGCGAACTGCGCCTGCTGCGATGCTCACAGTGCAGCTGCAGCGTGGATGAGCGAGGGCAGGCTTGAACGTCTGCTCAGCTCGCTGCGGAAAACGCCGCTCGCGCGGCGTCGCTGCGAAAGTGAGCCCCGCAACTGACGGTGCGGCGGTGAGCGGCCACTAACATCTGCTCGGCGAGCCGGAGGCGCGCATGATCGAGCTTCAAGCTTTGCGCCGTCTCCTCGCGCAAGCGCGTGATCCGCTCAAGACCTTCGGCGAGCAGCGCCGCGGACCGCACCACACCCATGCATCTCCACATGAGCTCGCGCAACTCCTGCGCGGCGCCTTCTCTCGCGAGTTGCATCCCCTCGTTCTGCGGTTGGCGGTCCGTTGCGCCGGCGTAGAACCGCTCGCGCGACAACGCATGACCGACGCGCCGCCCGAATACGACCGCCTCGAGCAAGGAGTTGCTGGCGAGACGATTGGCGCCGTGAGCGCCGGTGCACGCCGCCTCGCCCACGGCCCAGAGCCCCGGCACATTCGTGCGTCCGTCGAGATCGACCGCGATCCCGCCCATGTGGTAGTGCGCCGCGGGCGTCACCGGTACAGGCTCGCGACGCAGGTCAAATCCATGTTTCAGACACGTTGCATGCGCCGATGGAAAGGCTGCCGCGAGGTCGCGATCACGGACGCAGGTCGACTCCAGCAGCACGCGTCGCCCCTGTTGCTGTGCTTGATACACCGCACGGGCGACAACGTCGCGAGGCGCGAGTTCGGCGAGCGGATGCACGCCAGCCATAATGGATTGGCCGCTGTCGTCGATCAGTCTGGCGCCTGCGCCTCGCAACGCTTCCGTAAGCAGCGGCGAAGGCCGCACGTCGACATCGAGCGCGGTCGGATGAAACTGCACGAATTCCAGACCATTGCAACGCGCGCCGACCGCGAGCGCCATGGCCGGACCGTCGCCGCACGCGCCGATGGGGTTCGTACTGCGCGCGAATAGGCCGCCGACTCCGCCGGTCGCGATGACGACGGCGCGCGCCTGCACCGTGACGGTGCTGCCGTCTTCGCTCAACGCCGCGACGCCGCACACGCCTCGCGCATTACGCAGCAAGCTCACGGCGCGCGTGCAGGGCATGACCTCGACATGCGCCGCAGCGGCTATCGCGCTGCGCAGCTCAAGCATGATCGCAGCGCCGGTTGCATCGCCGACATGCAGCACTCTAGCCCGCGAGTGCGCTGCTTCCGTATGAAGCGACCACTCCTCGCCTTCTCGTGCGAAACGCACGCCGATAGACTCCAGATACGCGACGGCGTCCGGCCCTTCGACGCACAAGCGGCGCACGGCAGCCATGTCGCAACCCTCGCGCCCGGCCTGGAGCGTGTCGTGCATGTGCAGGGAGGGCGAATCGCCTCGGCCGACTGCGGCCGCCAGGCCGCCAGCGGCCAGATCGCTCGAGGATGAACGACCCTCTCCGCTGCCGGGCATGATCACCGTCACGCGCCGGCCGCGAGCATTCAATGCGGTCACGAGCCCAGCGGCTCCCGCGCCCAGGATGACGACGTCCGTCTCGTGCAGCATCATGCTGCGCGTCGCTCGGCCGCCTCGAACATCCGCCGAACGCAGCGACGCGCGCCCTCGGCCACGTCCGCGGGCAGATCGATCGCGGGCCGCATATGCAGGAGCGTCTCATGAATACTGGCGAGCGTGATCTGCTGCATGTGCGGGCAGAGATTGCACGGACGCAGGAACTCCGTCTCGGGGAAAGCGCCGCAGATGTTGTCCGCCATCGAGCACTCGGTGATCAGCACTGCCTGGGAGGGCCGTCGCCTCGAGAGCGCCGTAATCATCCCGGACGTTGACCCGACATAGTCGGCCGCGCGCTGTACGTCCGGAGGGCACTCCGGATGGGCGAGGACGTAGGCGTTCGTGAGCCGCCGGAACTCGCTTACCTCAGCGCCCGTGAAGCGCTCATGGACCTCGCAGCGGCCGCGCCAGGGGATGATGCGAACGCTGGTGTTCGCCGCGACATAGGCGGCCAGGTACTGGTCGGGGACGAAGATCACCTCGCGAGCGTCGAGGCTTTCGACGATTTCAACCGCATTAGCGGACGTGCAGCACACGTCGCACTCCGCCTTCACGGCTGCGCTCGTATTCACGTAGCAGACGACCGGCGCGCCAGGGTGCTGCGCCCGCAATGCGCGGACGTCGGCTGCAGTGATCGACTCGGCCAGCGAGCAGCCCGCGTCGGCCGCAGGCAGCAGGACCGTCTTGTTCGGCGCCAGCGCCTTGGCGGTCTCGGCCATGAAGTGCACGCCGCACATCACGATGACCGACTCTTCCGCCCGCGCCGCCTCCCGGGCGAGCGCGAGCGAATCGCCCTGAAAATCTGCGACGCCGTGAAAGATTTCGGGGCGCTGATAGTTGTGAGCGAGCACAATCGCGTTGCGCTCGCGCTTGAGCCGCTCGATGGCGCTCACCAGATCGTAGTGCGCATCCCACTCGACCGCAGGCATGAGACGGGCCACGCGCGAGTAGCGGCGAACGTGCTCGCCGCGAGTATAAGCGTCCGATCCGGCGTGCAGAGCCGGCTTCTCAGTGAAGTTCGTGGTCACGAGGGGCAGACTAGCGGCCGCAGAGTGTGCTTTACTTGACCTACGTCAATTTAGAAGCGCCGCTCCCCCGGTATAAGTGATCCAGCGCAAAGTTGATTTGCGCCAAACGCCCTCACTCCGTTCCCCATCCTCACTCAGCTCCCCGTACTCACTCAGTTCCCTGGGAAGAGATCCGATCCTATGAGCAAGACATCCTGCGCGCGCGAGCGCATTCCGCCGATCGCCTGCCGCGCCTGCGACCTGAATACAATCTGCAGACTGACGGGCCTGGTCGCCTATGAGGGCGGTCGTCCTCGGCAGCCCACCGGAGCCCTACGAACGTTGCGCCCGGGCGCGGCGCTGTTCCGGGCAGGGGCTCCCGCTTCTGCGCTGTTCGCCATTCGGCAGGGCACAATCAAGCTCACCCGCGTCACTGCTGAGGGCGATGAGCGCATCGTATCGTTCCACACCCCGGGAGAAGTGCTCGGCCTCGAGGCCTTCAGCATGGGCGCGTACGTTTGCGACGCGATTGCGCTCGAACCGGTGCAGTGCTGCGAACTGCCGCTTCCGCTGTTCAGCGACCGCACCGCCCAGCGGGCGGAGATCGCGGCGGCGCTCGTTCAGCTCCTGAGTCGGGCGGTGGCGATACGGCCGGATTTCGCACGCGGCTCCGCCCGCGAGCGAGTTATGAATTTCCTGCTCGATCTGTCGCAGCGCTACGCGGAGCGCGGCCTAGACGCCTCTGAGCTGCGGTTGAGCATGAGCCGCCTGGAGATCGCGAATCTGCTCGATACGCGCATCGAAACGGTCAGCCGCACGCTGCAGCAGTTGAATCGAGAGCAAGTTATTCACGTGCGGGGCAACCGCGTCCGACTGGTGAATGCGGCTTCGGAGCTGGCCATGGCGGCGAATGAGCGCAGCGCCTGATCTGCGTCAATGCGCGGCGGCGGCTGACCTGGAGACTCTCCGCATGGCCGCCATTCCGCCCTTCGACGCCGATCTGTTGCGCCGGTACGATCGTCCTGGACCTCGTTACACATCATATCCGACCGCACCGCAGTTCGGCGCAGATTTCGATGAGTTAGCGCTTCGCGAATGCATTCGCCGAAGCAACGCGGAGCCTATTCCGCGCCGGTTGTCGCTGTATCTGCATATCCCGTACTGCTTCAGCCCGTGCTTTTACTGCGGATGCAACCGGATCATCACGCGAGACCCGGCTAAAGGGCG
>DATAFY010000461.1:0-3448 GCA_036257205.1 Steroidobacter sp.
CTGCCGGGCCTGATCGACGCCCACACCCACCTGACGGAAGATGCCGCGATGCCGCCGCAACGTTCGTCCACGGCAGCGACAGACTTCGCATTGATGGGCACGCGAGCCGCCGTCAGGACGCTGCAAGCGGGTTTCACGACCGTGCGTAATCTGGGCGCGCCGGAGTTTTCCGATATCGCACTGACAAGGGCGATCGAGAAGGGCTGGGTCGATGGTCCGGACATGATTTCCTCAGGGCACAGCATCGGGATCAGCGGCGGCCACTGCGACGGGGTTCCCGCCAGCGACCGCACCAATGCGAACCCGCTGTATGGACTCGCCGACGGCCCGGCGGAGGTGACGAAAGCAGTGCGCCTGCAAGTCAAGAACGGCGCCAAGGTGATCAAGATCTGCGTCACTGCCGGTGTAACGTCCATCGGCAATTCGCTCGATGCGGTGCAGATGACCGACGAGGAGATCGCCGCGGCTGTGGCGGAAGCGCATCGCCAGGGTGTGCGCGTGGCGGCTCACGCCCACGGCGCTGCGGGCATCCTTGCGGCCGCGCGAGGCGGCGTCGACTCAATCGAGCATGCCTCGTACATGACGCCCGAAGCTCTACGCCTGATCCAGGCAAAGAAAATCACCCTGGTTCCGACGTTGTACCTGTTTAGCACCTTCGATCTGAATAGGCTGCCGGAGCGTCTGCGGTCGCCGGCGGTCGCCTTGAAAAATCACGCTGAGGCAAGCTTCCGCAGCGAAGTGGCGGCGCATGCAAACATCGTGTTCGGTTCGGATGCCGCGGTCATTCCCCACGGCGACAATGCCCACGAATTCGCGACGCGTGTGGCGCTCGGCCAGTCTCCCAAGGACGCCATTCTGAGCGCGACTTCTCGCGCCGCGGATCTGCTCGGATTGAATGATCGAGGCGTCATCACCGTCGGGCGGCGCGCAGATCTCATCGCGGTTGAAGGCGACCCGCTCGCCGACATCCGCACTCTAGAGCACGTTCGGTTCGTAATGAAGCTTGGCCGCGTATACAAGGGCGATCAGGGACGCGACGCCGCGTCCGACGTGGTCATCAAGCGCGGCAAGTGATAGGGCCGAAATCGAGCCCCGATACAATGGTTGACGTCGCGGGCTCGTAGCGCCGATCAACTACGGCGCGGTGAGCTACTGGATAGCGCGCCCTCGCCTCAGGCGTCGTCGACCGTCGTGATCTCAGCGGCGCTCGTCGACACGGAGAAACGCTCATGGAAGAGCGTTCTCCATTGTATGGGTGCGGCGGGCGGGAACGCGCTCATCTCAAGCATAGGGACTTGTCCATCGCGCCTTAGAGCGCTGCTGGACCGACGTATCTTCATAGACCGGAAACGCTCGCGACGATGCTCAACTTCCTTCCCACGCACTAACCGGGGCCGACGCAGGCCTACGATCCAAGCGTCGGCATCTGTCGCCTGGCGATGTGATAGCCTACGGTCGCAGCGGCGGCACGGCGGAAACGAGACCGCAGATCTTCTGCTGCCAGCGCTCGACGCGGTGCGCCAGGGCGCAGCGAAACCCTAGACACAGGCAACCGGCAATGAACACACGCAACACGAATGATCAAAGCGCCGCGAGCGACGCCACCCTCAATCGCCGTCAGTTGTTGACCGCGATTTGCGCGGGCGTTGGCGCATCGCTGGTCACGGATTCGCACCGGCTCGTTCACGCAGCGCCGGTCTCTGCGCCAGTAAACGACGATGCTCCATGGCGTCAGGTCAAAGAGGCTTTCGCATTCGAGCCCGGCTATATCGCGCTCAATGCCGCCAATCTCTGCCCGACCTCTGCGCCAGTGTTCGAGGCGCAACTACAGATCATGCGTGACGTCAATCGAGACCCGTCGTTCGAAAACCGAGCGCGCTTCGAGGCGGAGAAGGAAAAGACGCGGGCCCGGCTTGCCAATATGCTCGGCGCGGACGCTGATGAAATCGCCATTACGCGCAACACGAGCGAGGGCAACGCCACGATCATTGACGGCCTGAAACTGGGCCCAGGTGATGAAGTCGTCGTCTGGGACCAGAACCACGAATCCAATTTGGTCGCCTGGCGTGTCGCAGCGAAGCGGCGTGGTTTCACCGTGACCACAGTAACCACGCCTGCCCAGCCCCGCGATCAACAACAGCTGATCGCGCCGTTCGAAAAGGCTCTGAAGCGTCAAACCCGAGTCATCGCCTTTAGTCACATCGCCAACATGTCGGGGACTCGGGCGCCGGCTCAGGCGCTGTGCGCGCTCGCGCGCGAGCGCGGCGTGCTCAGTCTGCTGGACGGCGCACAAAGCTTCGGCATGCTCGCGGTCGATCTGCACGCCATTGGCTGCGACTTCTACACGGGCAGCGCGCACAAGTGGCTGGCGGGTCCGCGAGAGTGCGGCGTGCTGTACGTGCGCAAGGACGCCTTAGATCGCGTGTGGCCGCACATGGTCACGCATGCGTGGTCCGATGAACGCGAGCGCAGCGCGCGCAAGTTCGATTGTCTCGGTCAGCAGGACGATGGGAGGATTGTCGCACTCGGAAGCGCCGTGGAGTTTCACGAGCGCATTGGCTGCGCAAGCGTTCAAGACAGGATCATCAGCCTCAACACCTCACTCAAAGAGAAGCTTGCAGCGCGTGTGGCCGGCGTTCAGCTGCTGACGCCCGTGCCCCCCGCGCTCTCGGCAGGCATCACTTGCTTCACTGTACCGAATCCTGACGGCGAAAAGATTCGGCAGATCCTGTATGGGACGCATCGGATTTCCGCGTTGTCCGTCCCTGCTGGGGGGCGCACGCTGCTGCGGTTCTGCCCGCACATCTACACGCTGCCCGAAGAGATCGATCGCGCTGTCGCGGCTGTGGCGGCCGTGGCCGCCGCTGCGTAAGCGCCGTCGCTATTGGCCAGCCACGTCTCGCAACGCTTCGGTCACGCACGGCCGAGCGAGTGCGAGCGTGGGGCCGATGCGTTTGCTCCTGGGCGTTCCTCGCTCGCGAGGATAGCCAACCGCGGTCGGACGCTCGGAGCAACGCCGCAACAAGGGAGGGCTGGCCGCCGGATTGGCAGTCCCGATCCTGCAACCCGCGTTGCCGCTCCAGCGGCACCGGCCGCCGGCCGGATCCGGGGCGGACTTGCCCCGCTGGGCTCTAAATCCCGCAACTCAAGTCGGCGCGACCGATCGGTCAGCAGCAAGACGAATCACGAGATCAGCGCGAGAGGGCGTCTCGAGGAGCATGTGTCTCGTCAGGCGCTCGTAATGTTGAATGAAGCGCGCGAGCGCTGCATCGCTCATGAGGCCTGTAGCGGCAATCCCCAGAAGTCGCGATTGCGCTCGCAATTCATGTTCCTGTTGCGTCCGCCACTCGAGCACGACTTCGAAAGCGGGTGCAGCCAGAAAGACCAGAAAATCGAGTCTCGCAAAGAGCCGCTGGTAATCGGAAGCAAGGGCGTCATTGACATACTT
>DATAFY010000566.1:0-3666 GCA_036257205.1 Steroidobacter sp.
CGCGTCGACGCCGTCCAGCGCCAGATTGCGCAGTCTCGCCACCAGCCGACGAAATCCAACGCGCAATTCCGCGCGCGCGAGTTGGTTGCCGACGCAGAAATGGATGCCATAGCCGAAGGTTACGTGCTGTGTCTGGTTGGGACGATCCAGCACCATCTCCTCCGGCCGATTGAATGCCTGCTCGTCCCGATTCGCCGCCGCCCACCGGAGCCATACCACCGAACCCTTCGGGATCTTCTGGCCATGCAGTTCCACATCCTCCGTGACGAGCCGCGGCAGTCCCTGTAGCGGCGCAGTGAGCCGCAAGGCCTCCTCGACGAAGCGAGGGATGCTCTGCGGATCGCCACGAAGGCGTTCTTCGAGTCCATTCTGAATCAGATACACCATGGCCTGCCCGAGCGTGTTCGTTGTCGTCTCGTTGCCCGCTACGAGCACCTGCTGTGTGATCGACAGGCGCTCCTCGATGGACATTAGCGCGCCGTCCTCGTTCTGTGCGTTGGCGATATCGTTAAGAATGCAGGACCGTGGTTCCTTCAGGATTTTGTCGATTTCCGCCGCAAAGTAATTCTGCATCTGGATGATGTTGCGCGTGTGCGCCAGCTGTGTGGCCTCATCGTTGCCGACATTGGCAGCGCCGATAAGCGAGTCTGACCAGCGCTTGAAATCCTCGCTCTTTGCACGCGGCACTCCGAGCTGGTCTGCGATGACGAGCATCGGCAAGGGCACAGCGAACTCGGAGAGGAACTCGGCGTGCCCGCGAGCTGAGAAGCGGTCGATGAGTTCGTCTGCAACGGTTTCGATATAGCTCTCAATTTGCCGTATGCGCGCTGGTGAGAACGCCTTGTCTACAACGCCACGATAACGGCGATGACGCGGCGGATCACTGTTGACGAGTACGTGCGGCGTAACGTACCCCTCTTCTGCAAACATGCGTGCGATGGCTGCGGCGCCGGGTGCGTCGCGACGGGTTGCCAGCAGCTGATGCGTCTCGTTCGAGAATCGAGTTGTGTCCAACGCGATCGCTTTGATGTCTTCATAGCGAGTGACGACCCAACTTTTCGTCAGCGGATCGAAATAGACGGGCGCCTCATCCCGCAGTTGTTTGTATGCGGCGTATGGGCAGACCTGCACCGCTGGATCCATCAACGAAGGGATCGGCTTGGAACTCATTACTAACCTCCCGTGCCAGGACCTGTTAACTCGTCGCGTCTGCTTCCCGCGCCCAGCGCGGTAGCGGCATGCCGACATCGTAGTGCCACATCAGACGCACTGAGTCGCGCCGTTGTGAATCTAGGACCATCCGCGCCAATTCAGCCAGGTCGGCGCCAGTCCGCCGACCCCTCATTGCCCAGCTGCGTAGTCGTCGGCTGTAGAGCTGCACGTCGTACTCCGCAGAGAATCCATTCCCGCCGAACGTCTGGTGGACATTCGTCGCAACGAATTTCGCGGTTTCGATTGCTTTGGCGCGCACCATGATCGCGAAGGCCGCCTGTGGAGACCCGTCGCCACCCGCCTCCGGCAGGGCGCTGAATGCCGCCTTGCGCACCAGCAATTCGGCCGCATCGAGAAGCGTCGCGGCGTTCGCGAGGCGATGGGCGATCGCCTGATAGCTGCCGATCGCCTTGCCAAACTGCTTGCGCTCGCGCGCGTATTCGAGTGCGTACAGGAGCAGCGCTTGACCGGCGCCCGTCAGTCGCGCGGCCTCGGTCAATGCCGCATAGCGTGCGATGCGATCGGCGACAACTCCGTCACCCACGCGCTCGCCTGAGCCGGTGGCGCGGTGATCCACCAGCCAGTCTCCGGCGGAGCTCCGATGCGCACAGCCGCCGTGCTGCTCGATATAGACGGCATCGTCGACGTGCACGGCAACCAACGGGACGCACGCCGGCACCGGGCCGTCAAAACCGCAGGAGACGCCGGGTCGCCTTAGCACCGCGAGCACAGGAATCGTTTCGACGTACGGCGTGGCGGCGAGCGCCCTCCCAAGCTCGTACGAAATGCGAGCGAAGAGATCCGGCGCCGCCTCAAGGTCATCGAGACCGAACGCCGTTAGATCGGCTTCCAGACCGCGGTCGCGGCCGTCCTCTGTGGCTTCCGCCGCTCGCACTTGCCCCGTCGTGCTCTTCGCTGAGAGCAGCTTGCGCAATGCGCCGCCGATCTCTTCGACTTCATCGCTCCAGCGCTCATCCAGCATGGCTCACCCCTTCGGCAGGTTCAGAAAGCGTCCCGCCATCGTGTTTCGCTGAACCTCGCTGGTTCCCCCAATCACGGTCAACACTGTCGCGACCCGCAACTGCTGTTCCACATCAGCGGCCAGCACATCTTTTGCATCGGCGAAGAGCGCTTCGTGACCTACGAGGTCCGCCGCCCACTCGATAAATCGTTGCGCCAGCTCTGAACCGTGGATCTTGCTCATCGGGCCAATGCCCGAGGTGTCTTCGCCACGCTGCGCCCCCAGTCCCACGCGCAGATACAGCAACCGGTCAGCCTCGAGGTCCATCACGAAACGGCCGAGAGTTTCGAGGTCGCTATCTGACAGTCGATCTGCCTGCCCAGCGAGTCGGTGGATGAGACGAACGCAGAAAAGACGCGTCTCCGTGCCGCCGAAGCTCATGGCTCGTTCTTCGTTCAGATTGCCGGTGATCACCTGCCAGCCTTCGTTCTCCGCGCCAACGAGATTTGCCACCGGAACGCGCACGTTGTCGTAGAAGACGGAGTTCACGCGCCATCCCCCCATGACCCACACTGGCTGAATGGTGATACCCGGGGAATGCAGGTCGACCAGAAGAACGGACAGCCCTCGATGCCGAGATTGCTCTGGATCTGTACGAACGAGCAGGCTGCACCACTTGGATATGTGCGCAGACGAGGTCCACAGCTTCGAGCCATTCACGATGTAGCAGTCGCCCTCGCGTACGGCCCGCGTCTTGAGAGCCAGCAGATCGCTGCCCGCTCCTGGTTCGGAAAGGCCTTGGCAGTATGTCCAACTGCCATCCGTCACATGCGGAAGGTGTTCGGCGATCTGCTCGGGCGAACCGCTGCGCAGCAGCATGCCTCCGCCGCGCTGGTTCGTGGTCAGCCCGTAGCCGGGGAATCCCTGGCACTCAAGCTCTTCGGCCATGAGGAACTGCTGATCGACGCGCGCCTGTTTACCGTACGGTGCTGGCCAAGTAAGCCCCACCAAGCCCCGGGCGGCGAGCCTCTTGTGGAAGGACGGCGAATATCGCTCGACTGCCAGCGACTCGATCTCGGCCCGCATATCCTGCATCTCGCTCCAGCCGTATTCATCGGCCAGGAGGCGCAGCTGGTCGCGATAGACAATGTCTTCAGCGTCGGGGCGAAAATTCATGACTCCTCATCACGGAGCGTCTGATTGCCAAACATCGCTAGATAAGTTTACTATCATGCTTCTGCTTGCGGAAGCCGCACGCATACAATTTACGCGCGCATAGATGCGCTGACAGAGGTATGGAACGAAGCGATGGCCCGAATAACGTTTGTCGAAGCGTCAGGCGAGCGCAAGGAAGTGGAAGCAACCCTCGGTGAATCCGTGATGCGGGCTGCGATCAACAATTCCGTCAATGGAATCGCCGCCGAGTGCGGCGGATGCCTGAGTTGCGCCACGTGTCACGCCTATGTCGACCCGGAGTGGCTCGCTCGATTGCC
>DATAFY010000521.1:0-21182 GCA_036257205.1 Steroidobacter sp.
GCGCCCATCACATCCGCGATGAGCATGTGCGAAACGTCGAACGTGCCCGCGTCCCGGCGCACCGAATGGTGCTCTTCCACTTGCGAGCCGTAATTGACGGGCATATCCCAACCGCCGAAGTCGACCATGCGGGCGCCGGCCTGGACATGCGTATCGAATAGAGGCGTCTTGTGACCCATAAGAGCTCCGGTCAAGGATCAGGCGGAACAACTGAAGACGCCGGCCCGCAAAATTGCGGTCCGGCGCCCCTCTGTCCTGACGACCTGAGAGATCCGGCGCCGCTGATGAGATGCGCCTCTCCCCTTCGGTGAGCGGGAACGCCGGTGGCTGTCCGCCGCTACTCTCCAGAGCCCTTCGAGTGAAACGAAGAATGAGCGAATCCCGACTCTTCCGTTTCACAAGGGCGCGCCGTTCATTTGCCTGAGCGTTTCCGGGCGGTTGCGCCTTCGGCGGTGCGCGGGACTGTCTCGATGAGGAGACCGCCCCATTTCTGTCGCACTCTCTCCGGCCGCGCCTTGCGATGGGTGCGCGTATGGTAGCCGCTCGCTGCGAAGTTACAATGGCCCAACCGCAAGCGGTCGGCGGTCGCCGATCGCCCGAGCACGCCTGCCCCGGCCGATTCCCATGTCGCTTGACGCTGGGCAGAACCCATCGAGCAACCAACCGCTACAGCGCCCAAAGCCGCCCTACTCTGGTATGTCACTGCCCCGCCGCCGCTCCATTCCGGTTCATATCGGGTCCGTCACAGTCGGCGGAACTGCACCGATTGTCGTCCAATCGATGACGAACACAGATACGGCGGACGTGGAATCGACCGCCCGGCAGATCCAGGCCCTGGCGCGCGCAGGTTCGGAGCTGGTGCGCGTCACCGTGAATACAGACGAAGCGGCGGCTGCCGTGCCTCATATCCGCGATCGACTGGCGCGTGAAGGCGTGTTCACGCCCATCGTGGGCGACTTCCACTTCAACGGACATCGGCTGCTCAAGGCGCATCCGGCATGCGCCGAGGCGCTTGCCAAGTACCGTATCAATCCGGGCAACGTGGGCCGCGGCAGCAAGCGTGATCCGCAGTTCGCGCAGATGATCGAAGCGGCCTGCCGCAACGACAAGCCCGTACGCATCGGCGTCAACTGGGGCAGCCTCGATCAGGATCTGCTCACCCGACTGATGGATGAGAACTCGCAGCGGGCTCAGCCGCTCGACGCCGTGGAGGTGATGCGCGAGGCGCTGGTCGTTTCCGCGCTCGAATCCGCCAGGCGCGCTGAGGAGCTGGGCCTCGCTCGGGACCGCATCGTGATCTCGTGCAAGGTGAGCGGCGTACAGGATCTCATCGCGGTCTACCGCACGCTCGCCCCGCGCTGCGAGTACGCGCTGCATCTCGGGCTCACCGAGGCCGGAATGGGGTCGAAGGGGATCGTCGCCTCCACTGCGGGAATTGCCGTGCTGCTGCAGGAGGGGATCGGCGACACGATACGCGTATCGCTCACGCCCGAGCCGAACGGGGATCGCACTCAGGAAGTCATCGTCGCGCAGGAGATTCTGCAGACCATGGGCCTGCGTTCGTTCGTGCCGATGGTCGTCGCCTGTCCGGGTTGCGGTCGCACGACCTCGACGTACTTTCAGGAGCTCGCACAGAAGATCCAGACGCATATCCGCCAGCAGATGCCGTTATGGCGCAAACGATACGTCGGCGTCGAAGAAATGACTGTCGCCGTGATGGGGTGTGTGGTCAATGGTCCCGGCGAGAGCAAACACGCCAACATCGGCATCAGTCTGCCGGGCACCGGCGAGCGTCCCGCGGCCCCGGTCTACATCGACGGTGAAAAAGGACCCACGCTGAAGGGCGAGCGCATTGCCGAGGAGTTTCAGGCGCTCGTGGAAGATTACGTGTCCCGCACTTATGCGCGTAGGGAGGCTGTATGAGCGATCTGACGCGAAAGAAATGCGTCCCGTGCGAAGGCGGCGCGTCGCCGCTGTCGCGCGAAGAGGCTGTCGACATGCTGAAACAGGTGGGCCCGGAATGGACGCTTGCGCAGGACGGCAAGAGCATCGGTTCGGAATGGAAGTTTCGGAACTTCTATCACACGATGAGCTTCGTCAACGCCGTCGCGCATATCGCGAACGCTGAAGACCATCATCCGGACCTGGAGATTGGCTGGGGCTACTGTCGAATCAGGTACCTCACTCACGCCGTTGGGGGGCTGTCCGAAAACGATTTCGTCTGCGCGGCCAAGATCGACGCGCTGCCCCGGCCGTAAGCTGCACCAGGACCATCTCGGCGCTTCGCGGCGTGCTCCGGCTGCGGCCCCGGTCAACCAACCGGATGCCGGAATTCTCGCTTTGCGAACTCAATGCGCTGCGCAGCAGGCGCGCTGAAGTCCGCGCGCTCTTCGCAGATGCGCAGCCGCCTCAACAAGCCCTGCCGATTCGCGATCTGGATCGCAAGACCGGGCCTGGCGTTCAGTTCCAGCAAGAGCGGGCCGAGATCGCGATCCAGCACGATGTCCGCGCCTATGTAGCCGAGCCCGGTGAGTTCATAGCACCGCGCGGCGATGCCGAGAATCGCATCCCAATCGAGAATCTGGACGCCTGCAATGGCGCTGGCGGTGTCGGGGTGATGGGTGACGACCTCCGTGCCCAACACCCCGTTGAGCGTGACGCCCGTCGCGATGTCGATCCCCGCGCCTACGGCCCCCTGGTGCAGGTTCGCCTTTCCCTGAGAGCCGCGCGTCGGCAAGCGAACCATCGACATGATCGGATAGCCGCGAAAGACGATGACGCGAATATCCGGCACGCCTTGATAACTGATGCGCTCGAACAGCGGCGAGAAGCGCACCATGTACTCGACGATGACCACGTCCGGCACGCCGCCAAGGCTGAACTGCCCATTGATCGCGTTCGACAGGTGATGCGAGATGTAGTGTGGGTCCAGGAGCGAGCCGCCGATCGTGCGATAGCGAGAGCCGGCGCGCCCCGATATCACGATGATGCCGTCGCCGGCGCTGCCATGCGCAGGCTTCAGGACGAACTCCGCATGGTCATTCACGATCTCAGGCAGCAAGCGGATGTCGTGCTGCCTCTCGATCACGCCTTAGAGCTGCGGGACGGCTACGCCGGCTCGCAGCGCAAGCCGCTTCGTCTTGAGCTTGTCGTCGACGAGCGGATACAGCCGACGTGGATTGAAGCGCAGGATGTAATCGCCGTTGCGCCTGTTGAGCCCCAGGACGCCCTCATCGGCGAGTCGCCGCGCCTTCCAGAGCGTCACGGCGCGTCCGAGGACATGGACGGCGTGGCGCGGGACGCCTGGAACGCTTTGAAGCGCCTCAGCTCAAGCAAGCGGTAGCCCGTGTATCTGCCCGCAAGGAGCGACAGCGCAACGACGAGAAGCAGCAACTCGGGAAAGACGAAGATGAGGTGCTCGAGCTGCGCGAAGCCCATCACCACATAGGCGACGGCCGCGACGATCAGGCTTCCGACGCCCTCCTGCAACGCCTCCGACGCGCCGCGCTCCTCCCACACGATGGACATGCGCTCGATCGTCATGGAGATGATGACCATCGGAAATAGCGCGATCGACAGACCCGGCTGGATCTCCAGCTTCTGACTGAGCACGCTGATGCCGGCCATGAGCATCACGACCGCCGTCAGAACGCAGGTGAGCCGAGGCACGAGCAACAGCCGAAGTTTCTCGAGATAGAAACGGATCAATAGTCCGAGCGAGACAATAACCGCGAACAACACCACGCCCCAGAGCAGCCGTGTTTCGCGGAATGCAAGCGCGACCAGCACAGGCATGAAGGTTCCGAAGGTCTTAACGCCAACGAAGTTGCGCAGGAACATGATCACGAGCGCGCCGATCGGAATCATCACGAGCACGCTGTACACCGCCTGTGTGGCGATTGGCAGCGAAAACAGGGAAAAATCCATGGAATGAGAGCCCGCCTGCTCGGCGCGGCGTTCTGCGACCACCAGTGAATCGAGCAGGTTTTGCTGCACCGCTAGACTGACTTCCAGCCTCGAGCCGCCCTCGAGTTCCGCCAGGCGCTGCTCCCCACGCCACCAGATCAGGAAGTCTTTAGGCAGACCCTGCTCGAGCGTCTCCGGATTGAAGTACAGCCACTGTACGCCGTCGTGCACCTCGAGCAAGGGATCGGCTTCGACCGCTCCGGCCTCGCTTCGCAGTTTCACCCCGTGCGCGACGCGCGCGGGAATCTGTGCGCCCGCAAGAAACATCGTGGCGAGCTGGGCCCGTTCCAGGGCGGTGCTCCCGCGCCCCAGGAACAAGCTCACATACGGATCGCTCTCGCCCTGTCTGATGTGACGAAGCAGCTCAGTTGTGAAGCTGGCAACGTCCGCAGACCGGCGCCGCACCTCCAAAATGAGCCCCTCGAGCGCCGCACGCGAGGTCTCATCCAACACAGGAGGCGACGGAAAGGGCGGCGTCGTATCCTCCGCCAAGCGCTGCTCGTCGCGATAAACGAGCGCGCGGTAATAGAGCGTCTGCCGTCCATTCGCCTGCCGTAAGGCCCACTGTGCTTCGCGACCGGCCGCCGCATTGCGAGTCGTCAGCCCGAAGCCCCGCGACACGAAATTCTCATCCAGGATGGCGTATCCTGGGGTCAGGCTCGGAATGCGCAGCGTCGCCTTCACGGCGGTGGGGCCGGAATCGAAGGAGAGTGCAGCTTCGATGTTCCAGATCTGCGTCTCTTCCTCTGAACTGACCGGGAAGCCGAGCACGCGCGATTTGTATACGAACAACGCAATGCTCATTGCCGTGAGGAACGCGCTCAGCACATAAATATGCCGGTTGTTCATTGAAGCTGCGGACATCTCAGACCGGCGGGCGGGTGCACGGCGATGAGCCGACGCGACCGAATTGGATCCGAGAACGGGTTCGCGAGGCTGACAAGCTGTGCGGCATTGAAGTCCGGATGCGCAGGGCGATGGTCCTGAGGCGCGTGACTAAGGCGCGCCAAGACTAGCGGGTTTACAGCAGCGCCTCAAACGAGCGAGCGCGCCTGCTACCCCAAGAGGCTCTCCGCATCTTTGGGATCAAACTCAACGAGCACGTCGACCGGCTTCGCCGCGAACCGAACGGCGGCCGCAACGCCGGTTCGGCTTCCCGAGTTCTCCAGCTCCCAGTGCCCGTGCTCCGTCAGCAGCGCGAGCTGCAAGGCGCGACCGAGCGTCATTGCGAATCGCCGCGCATTGGCCTGCAGCAACCTGGAATCCGGTTGCCGGCGGATGAATTCCTCCGCGTGAGCCAGCGCGCTCAGGGCCTGTTTTCCGCAAGCGGCGAGAAGTTGATCGCGGACCTGACCCACGCAGCTCTCGATCCGTGCACGCAATGCGGGCAGAGCGCGGCCAAGCTCGCTGCGAAGAATCAGATCGAGCGACAGCACGTTCGTGGTTCCCTCCCAGATCGGCAGCACTTGCGCATCGCGCATCAGCATCGGCAAACCGGTGTCCTCTACGTAACCCGCGCCTCCGAAAGCTTCGATGCATTCGCTAACCGCTTTTACGGCCTGCTTCGCCGTGAGCAGTTTTGCAATCGGCGTGATGAGACGCAAAAGAGCGCGTTGGTCATCCCCTATCTCCTTCGCCTCGAAGCGCCCCATCAGTTCAACCAGCTCGAACGCGAGCAGGAATGCGGCGCGTGTTTCGGCCTCCAGGTCCGCGAGCGTGTCAACGTGCAGCGACAACTGCTCCAAGCGGGCCCCGAAAGCACGTCGGCGTGCAGCGTATGAGCGGGCGAGCGTCAAAGCACGGCGCATGAACGAGACGGACGTCACGCTGTTCCACGTCCGCGTTACAACCAACATCGGCTCGATGCGCTGGGTGCCATTGCGCGGCTCCCCCACCAAGCGGGCGATAGCGCCGTCCAGAGTCAATTCAGCCGTCGGCACCTTGCGCGTGCCCAACTTGTCCTTGAGACGCTCGATGCGCAGGCCATTGAGGCCTCCGGACTGATCGCGCACTTCCACGTAGAACATGGCGAGCCCGGCGCCGCCGGTGCGATTGCCCTCAGGGCGCGCAAGCGTCAGCGCCATATTGGCGGTCACCGCCGATGTAAACCACTTCTTGCCGTAAAGCCGCCAACTCCCGTCCTGCTCGAGGGCACGCGTCGTAGACGCGCCCACGTCCGAGCCGCCGACCGCTTCGGTCATCCACTGCCCGCTGGTCCATGCTTGCGCTGGATCGCGATTCGTCAGACGCGGCAGTGCGCGCTTGATGAGCGCATGGTCCTGCGCTGCGATCAGCGTACGGGCGGCGCCGTCCGTCATCGCGAGCGGACAGGTGTAGACGTCCGAGGAGGGATGAAACAAATAAACGGCGGCAAACTGATGAATGCGGGAATATCGGCCGTGCGCCTGTTCGTACGGTATGGCGACCAGCCCCTTCTGGGCGGCAATCTCGGCAGCGCGCCTCCATAGGGGCGATACGATGACCTGGTCGATTCGATTCCCCCAGGCGTCCCATTGAGTCAATTCAGGTTCGTTCAATCGATCGGCGAGCTGCAGTGCGTAAAGCTCGCCGCCGCTGAGTTTGCCGAGCTCCTGAAGATCGGGCTCGATCGCTTCCAGCACGTCCGAAGGGAGTTTTCGGCGCAGGTAGCTGCGAAGAAAGGCGTCATCCGCATACACATTGCCGAGCCACGGCGGCTCCTGAACGAACGGCTCCGTCACGGCGACTCTCTCCACCCGCTTGCGCTCCGCGGCAGCTCGCCCCGCGTGCCCATGGCCCGGCCCATGAAAAAGGTCTTTGCAACGCCGCTGCGATCGACCATCGTAAGTCCCAGGCGCCGCGCCCAGGCGAGAACGTCGCCCGACGCGCTGAAGAGCCGATTGAGCCCATCGATCAAACCGAGCGCGATTGTGTTCTCGCTTCTACGCCAACGCTCATACCTGCGCAACGCGCGCAACTCGCCGAGCGCCTCGGGGCGAGCGCCGCGGGCGAGCTCTTCAGCCAGTACCTGCATGAGCGCCGCACAGTCGAGGAAGCCGAGGTTGACGCCTTGCCCGGCAAGCGGATGCACGGCGTGAGCCGCATCGCCGACCAGGACGAACCGCTCGCGGCAGTATGAGCGAGCGTGCGTGAGCCGCAACGGAAAAGCGCCGCGAGGGCCCGCGATCTCCACCGCCCCAAGAACGCCGTCAATCGCTGCTGCAATTTCCGCCGCCGCTTCCGCCGGCGGACATGCGACCAGGCGCGACGCATGTTCCGGCCTGGTCGTCCAAACGATCGAGCTGCGTCCGTCCGCGAGCGGCAGAAATGCGATGGGACCCGCCGCGAGAAAGCGCTGCCAAGCCGTGCGCTCGTGCCCGCGTTCCGTACGAACGTGGGTAACGAATGCGCATTGGTCGTAACGCATATCGAACGCATCGATGCCGGCCATTGTGCGGCTCGGCGAGTCAGCGCCGTCGGAGCCGATCACCAGACACGCGGAGAGCTTCCGTCCGTCGGCCAGCGTCGCAACGGCCTCATCGGCGCTCAACGCGAGCGCCGACAGCTCCGCGCTCAACACAGTCACGCGACGCCGAAACGGCTGGCAGTCGTACAGGGCCCACTGCACACGACGATTCTCCACGATGTGACCGAGATTCGGTTCGCTCGAGGCGCTCGCCGAAAAATGTACAGAGCCGGGCGCATGAGGTCTCGCGCCTGCGTCCCAGACCTTCATGTCCCAGTACGGCGAGAGATGCTGCGCCGGAATAAGCTTCCAGGCATCCACCGCCGACAGAATGCGCTCTGAAGCGCGCGACAGCGCGGAGACTCGAAGATCAACGTCATCACCCGCCGGCGGAGCCGATGGCGGATGCGGCTCGAGCAAGGCTATGCGCAGATCTGCAAATTCAGGCGCGGCGGCGGCGAGCGCGGCGACGCAGGCGCCGACCATCCCGCCGCCAATGACGATGATGTGAAAATCAGGGCGCATTTTGGAGTGATCCGTGATTGGTCAGCAGCAGCGACTGTCAAAATTGGAAGCCGCAGAAGTCACGGCGGCCGAAATGCGGAAATCGGACATGGGAATCCAGAACACTACGAATGAGCTTCCGACAAATCCCCCACCGCAAGTCACGAGTCGGCAGCGAGCGGCGCACCGCGCGCAAGCCGCGGTACTCTACCAGCCGCGCCGAGCGAGAGTTGGGACAGTACGTCCTTTGCGGCGGGCGTGAGATCGAACGCAAGCATGCCGATGTTCCGCAGGAACTTTGCGGGACCGAAAGGCTGCATGAATAGACGGACCAGCCCGTCTGTGAAACGCACGATGTTCTGTCGATCCGCCTCGCGCCACTCACGATAGCGCTCGAGCCACAATCCATCGCCCGGATCGAAAGAATCGCCGTGCTGGGCGCGAGCATCGGCAAGCACTTCGGCCAGGCTCGCGGCGTCCCTCAATCCCAGATTAAACCCCTGACCGGCGATTGGATGCAGCGATTGCGCTGCGTTGCCCACAATCGCCAGCCGGCGCGCGACGTGCTCATCCGAGCGCGTCAGGGCCAGCGGATACAGCTGACGCGCACCGACGCGAGTGAAGCGCCCGAGTCGAAAACCGAACTCCCGCTGCAGCCGCTCCAGAAACGCTTCATCGGACAGCTGCACAGCCTGCCGAGCAAGCTCCGGCGCCAACGTCCAGACCAAGCCCAATCGTCCTTCCGACATGGGCAGCAGCGCGATCGGTCCCGAGGGCGTGAAGCGCTCATAAGCGACGTGGCTATGGAATCGCTGCGCAAATACATTTGAGACGAGCGCGACCTGCCCATACTCCCATGTGCTCGCGCCCACGCCGGCCGATTCGCGCACCGCCGAACGTGCGCCGTCCGCCGCGACGGCTAGTCGGGCTGTGATTGTGTACGCGCCGCCTTCGGGGCGTACGCATTCGATGCGCTGCTGCTCGCCCGCGGACGTCATATCGGCTGCTCGCGCAGGCGCGACGATCTCCACAGAGGACTCTCGCAGCCGGCGCCATAGCGCAGCGCCCATGACTCGGTTCGTCACGACGTAGCCGAGCGCGTCCAAACCCTGCTCTTGCGCGCTGATCCGCGCAAAGGCGAACCGTCCCTGGTCGGACACATGAATGCGGCGAATGGGCGTGGCGCCGCGTTCGATCAGCGGCCAAACGCCTAAACCTTCAAAGATGCGGCGGCTCCCGTTCGACAGGGCGGTCGTACGATCGTCGAAGCTCGGCTGGTCCGCGGCGCCGAACGGGCTTGCTTCGATCAAGGCGACTTTCAGCTGCAGCTGCGATAGCGCCAGCGCGAGGCTTGCACCCACGAGCCCGCCGCCGGCCACCGCCACGTCCACTCGCATCTCTGCTGATCCGGTCACGCAGCCCTCATCCACTTTTCGATCGCATCAGGTTCCTTGACCAGTCCGGCGGTCAGCACCTCGTTCCCGTCCCGCGTCACGACGACATCGTCTTCGATGCGCACGCCTATGTTCCACCAACGTTTCGGCACGCCTTTGGCGCCTGCGGGAATGTACACGCCAGGTTCGACGGTCATGGCCATCCCCGGCTCAAGGACACGCCATTCATCGCCCACTTTGTAGTCGCCGACGTCGTGGACGTCCATCCCGAGCCAATGGCCGGTGCGGTGCATGAAAAATTTCCGATAAGCGCCTTTGCGAATGAGATCCGCGACCCTGCCCCTGAGCAAGCCCAGCTTTATCAGCCCCTGAGTGATGGCTTTCACCGCCGCATCGTGCGGCTCGTTCCAGTGGGCTCCCGGCCGTATTTTGTCGATCGCCGCATGTTGAGCCTCGAGGACTACCTCATAGACGGCCCGCTGCTCCGGCGTGAACCGTCCACCGACCGGGAAAGTGCGCGTGACGTCGGACGCATAGAGTTGGTATTCGCAGCCCGCATCGATCAACAGCAGATCGCCGTCTTGGAGAGCGTCCGCGTTCTCGTGATAGTGCATGATGCACGCGTTCGCGCCGCCGCCGACGATCGGGTGATACGAAATATCGGCGTTGTTGCGGCGGAATTCGTGCAGCAGCTCGGCCATCACCTCGTACTCCATGCGGCCTGGACGAGCGAAACGCATCGCGCGCTGGTGCGCCGTGACGGCGATCCGCGCCGCCGCGCGCATTGCATCCAGCTCCGACCGGGATTTGAACAGACGCATGTCGTGCAGCAAATGATCTAACGCAACGAACTCCTGGGGCGGATGCACGCCAGTGCGCGCCTGCGTTTTCAGGCCGTTCACCCACCCGATCACCCTTTGATCGAACTCCGGGTGAACTCCCATCGTGTAGTAGACCCGCGAGCAGTTCTCCATCAGCCCGGGAAGAATGTCGTCGATGTCCCCGATGGGGAACGCATCGTCGGCGCCATATTCGCGCGTCGCCCCTTCAGGGCCGGCGCGGCGGCCATCCCAGGTTTCGCGGGCCGGATCGCGATCGCGGACGAACAGCACATATTCCGCCTGCTGGCGGCCGGGGATGAGGACCGCGACGGCGTCCGGCTCCGCAAAGCCTGTCAGATAGAAAAAGTCGCTGTCGGGACGATAGTGATAGAGAACGTCGTTATTGCGGGTCTTTTCTGCAGCGGCGGGCAAAATGGCGATGCCGCCTTTGCCCACCATCTTCATGAGCTGCCGGCGTCGGCGGGCGAATTCGTCTTTGCGCATGCGGTGTCTGAAAGCGACCAGGGCTCGTAAATGAGAACGAATTGTTTTTCGAGGAGGCGAACGAGCCGCGAAATCGCGAATCACTCACCCCGGAGGTCGGCCAGTTCGTCATGAATCAGCTGCACTCCGGCGCGGACGTACTCCACGATTTCGGTGTAAGCCTGTTCCTCTTCTTCGCCGCTTTCGCCGGCGTCGACGGTTGCTCGCCCGATGTGCGTCAGGTCGCGCAGGATCTCGGCCACATCCGCAGGCAACTTCCGCCCATCGGACGGTTGAGCCGAACCGAATCCATAGAGGAATCCCTGACACCACTGAGACAGCGCCGTAGCGCGCTGCTCCAGCGGCGCCTCATCGCTCGGCAGCAACGGCTGAAACTCCATCTGATCGCCGCGCAGCGAGTTCACGGTGTCGGTGAACAGCAGGTGCAGTGCGCGGCGATCGCCCTGGCTCGCGTCGGCCATGTCCGGAACTACTTCGTCCAGCCAGCGATCGAGCGGGTAGCCCTGCGTCGTGCACAGCGCACCGCACAAGCAGCCGTGGCATTCGGCGGCAGGCGTCGTCGCGCTCAAGGTTTCGAGCACGCGCGCGATCTCGGGGAAGGTGACCTGAAGCATCGCGGTTATGTTAGCACTCGGGCGAAGAGCGGGCTTCAGCACGCGCGCCGTCCGCGCGTTTGACCCCCTGAAAGTGCGCCCGCATAATCCGTCGCATGAGCGAAGCGCAATCCAAAGCGTCGGTCGAACAGGAACTGAGGCAGTTGGAACGCCGGCTCGATGAGCTGGTCGCTTTGATCGCGCAGCAGCAGGAAGAAAATCGCGCGCTGCGCCAGCGGCAGGACTCCATGATGACGGAACGCGCGATGCTCCTGCAGAAGAATGAGCAGGTTCGGGCTCGCGTGGAGGCAATGATCGGACGGCTGAAAGCGATGGAGCACGGCGCATGACGGACCGCCTGGTCCGGGTGAGCGTCCGGATTCTCGAGAAGGAGTATCAGGTCGCGTGCCTGCCCGAGGAACGCTCTGAGCTGCTGGATTCGGCCGAACATCTGAACGCCCGCATGCGCCAGATTCGGGATGCAGGCAACATCGTGGGCCTTGACCGCATCGCGGTCATGGCTGCACTAAACCTCTCGCACGAGTTGCTCAAGCTGCGCGGGCGCGGGCAGACGGTCGACGTGGACGTCGACGTCGGTCAGAAAGTTCGACGGTTGCGTGAGCGCATCGAAACAGCGCTGAGCAGAGGGAACGCGCTCGAGCTGTGAACATCCGGCCGCTCCCGAACTTTTCGATGCGGCTGATCGTTACTCCTGCAGCCGCTTACGGCGAGCTGATTGCGGGGGAGAGATGCGCGGGAACCGAAGCAGATAGTTTTGTATGGCGCCGCCTGCGGTGTTCGACATGCGTCGGGTTACCTCTCGACCCTAACGTAAACACCCCAGGGATTCGGACTCGCGGCAGCGGTGTGCATGTCCGCCTCGTGCGGAAAGCCTTAGCCGTCGCGGCTGCGTCCCACCTATTGCTCCGTGTCGAGAGCAATGGCTCATGACGGCACAGGCGGGCGGCGCCGCCCACTCCCCAACCTCACTCGTCGGCTCAATGGCTGATCGCGAGCGCCTGCGACGTCAGATGCGGGCGCGCCGGCGCGCGCTGTCGAACGACGAGCGCAAGAGCGCGTCGCAGCAAATCTTACGTCTGGCGAATCGGCTGCAGCTCCTGAGGCCGGGCGAGCACGTGGCTGTCTATCTCGCGTACGGCGGCGAGCTGGATCTATCTCCCCTCATCACCGCCGGTCGCCGAAGGGGCTGCGCGCTGTATCTACCGGTGATCACGGACTATCGCAACCGCCGCATGGTGTTCCGCCGCTTCGATGCGGCCATTGAACTTCGGACCAATCGCTATGGCATCCCCGAACCGACGGCGGGCGAAACAGTCTCGGCCCTTCGACTCGACCTGGTGTTGGCGCCCCTGGTCGCATTCGACTTGCGAGGATCGCGCCTGGGGAGCGGCGCGGGCTTTTACGACCGAGCCCTGCATCGCCTGCGAGAACGCCGATCCTGGCGACGACCTCGCGTTATCGGCGTCGGTTACGAATTTCAACGGGTGGACGAGCTGGCTTCCGCCCCTTGGGACGTCCCGCTGGACGGCGTGCTCACCGACAGCACGTTCTACAGAATGGCGCCGCGGTGAAGAGGATGCGCGATGAACTATTGGCTGATGAAATCCGAGCCCGCCGCCTTCAGCATTGACGACCTCGCTCGAACCAGGGACGGCACGACGGTCTGGGACGGCGTTCGCAATTATCAGGCGCGCAATTTCATCCGCAGCATGAAGAAAGACGACCTCGTCTTTTTCTACCACTCCAGTTGCGAAGAGCCCGGAATCGCCGGCGTGGCGACAGTGCAGAAAGAGGCGTATCCGGACGCCACCGCGTTCGACCGCTCGAACGATCATTACGACTCCGAGAGCGATCCGTCCAACCCGCGGTGGTTCGCCGTCGACGTGAAGCTGGTGAAGAGGTTCGAGCGCATCATCACGCTCGAACAGCTGAAGTCGCACGGCGCGGACGAATTGCGGAACATGGTCGTGCTCAAGCGCGGCAACAGACTTTCCGTTACGCCGTTGACGAGGGCGGAATGGGACTTCATCTGCTCGCTTGCATCTCGGTGATGCGTCGCTCGTGCGACGCGAGCAATGCGCATCCAGACGTGACTTGCTTCGAACTCGCACGACAAATTCGCATACACCCCTTGCTTGCGATTTTCAATTTATGTATATACTGCGCCCGGACTAACTCGACATGGAGATTGAAAACATGGCAACTAAGGCAAAGAAATCATCCAAGAAGAAGGCCGGCAAGAAGAAGGCCGCCAAGAAGAAGTAGAATTCTTCTGGTTGATGTTGATGAAGACTGTGCCCGCGAAAGCGGGCACAGTCGTTTCCGGAGCGGGAAAAATAGGTGTTTTGAGAAGTTCATCGACGGAGAACGAACCGTGAACGCCGATCGCAAGAAACAGCTCGCCGCCGAAGCGGCGCTTCATTACGTGGTCGAAGATCAGTTCGTCGGCATCGGCACAGGCTCGACCGTGAACCTCTTCATCGACGCCATGGCTGCGCGCAAGCTGCGCATCAAAGGCGCCGTATCGAGTTCTGAGAGCTCCACGGCGCGCCTGAAGAAGCATGGCTTCGAGGTCATCGAGCTCAATGCGGCCGGCGATCTCGACCTTTACGTGGACGGGGCCGATGAGGCGGACGCGCATCTACGCCTCATCAAAGGCGGTGGAGGGGCGCTCACACGAGAGAAGATCATCGCCGCCGCCGCACGTCAGTTCGTGTGCATCGTCGATGACTCGAAGCTCGTAACGGTGCTCGGCAAATTCCCGCTGCCGATCGAAGTCATTCCGATGGCGCGCTCGTACGTCGCGCGCCAATTGGTAAAACTCGGCGGGCATCCGGTGTATCGGGAAGGCGTCGTGACAGACAACGGGAATCACATCATCGACGTCCACGCACTGCACATCGTCGATCCCGTGGGACTCGAGCAGATGGTCAACCAGATCGCGGGCGTCGTGACGGTAGGATTGTTCGCCAAACGGGCTGCGGACGTGCTGATCGTCGGCGGCGAGGGCGGCGCGAGAACGATCGGGGCCTGATGCCCGGACCGGCGCATCGCGCGCCGACGCCCCGCGCCCTTCGCCGCGTACACCGCTGAGGCCGCGGCCTCGAAAGGCCAATGGCTTCATGAGCGCGTTCGCGGATCCAGTCGAAAGAATCGAGGCGGCGTCTGGCTTAGCCGTGCGCCGAAAAAGCGCGCCGCCGAGCACGTATCGCAGCGCAGGAACGTGCGCTCCCAAGACTGTGCACAGGCGCTCTTCTCGCGAGTGACCTTCAGCCTCAGCTCCTCTGCGAGGAACCGCGTGACTTGGTCATCACATGCTGCGCCGCTGAGGATTGGCGATGGAGATGTTGCGGTTATCCGCATCGCGGCAGCATGGCGTGCCCGCGCAACTCCCGATCCAGGTCATCCAGCAGGATGTTCGACAGCAACGGCCCGCCTTGCGCGCCCATGGCTCGCGGCTGACTGAAGCCCATCTCGCATCAGAGCCGCTCTTAGACATCGGCATACGGGTTGGAGCACTCGTTCATCTTGCGGGCGGTTTGCGACGTCGAAATGTCGTGGTTCGCCCGGTCAAAGAACTTCTCCAATCGAGATAGCGCTTGCCGGTCCACTCATGCGCTTGTGCAGCTTGCACAGCTTGGTGCGCAGATGCCGAACAGTGAGGCTCAAAGAAAGGGTTGTGTCGCCTGCAGCATCGCCTGCTGGCTTGCTCGATCCACTACCGTCGGGAGGCCGTTTTGTTCCGACCCAGGGCTTCGCGATCTCTGCGGCACGCACCCGCTGCGGCGCATGACTGTCCGCATGCCACGCTGCCGCACTGTTGACCAGTTCCTTCTCAGCCGGTCCTTGGCCCGCAGGCCATCAGTGCCATGCCGGGCGCGCAAACGAAACAGGGGCCCGCGAGGGGCCCCTGTGTTGCTGAATGGCTGGGGGACTAGGATTCGAACCTAGGTTGACGGAGTCAGAGTCCGTAGTCCTACCGCTAGACGATCCCCCACTAACCAGTCGCTGTCGCGTAATGATTAGCGCTTGGAGAACTGAGTTCCGCGACGAGCTTTGCGGAAGCCGACCTTCTTACGTTCGACCTCGCGCGCGTCGCGCGTCACGTAACCGGCATCGCGCAGCGTCTTGCGCAGCGTTTCATCATATTCAATCAGCGCGCGGGTCAGGCCGTGACGGATCGCACCGGCCTGTCCGGTGATTCCGCCGCCCTTCACGGTGACATCGACGTCGAAGCTCTTGTCCAGGCTCACTGCCTCCAGCGGCTGGCGCACAATCATGCGTGCCGTCTTGCGGCCGAAGAACTCATCGAGCGTACGATCGTTGACGCGGATATTGCCGCTGCCCTTGCGCAGGAACACGCGGGCGGTGGCAGTTTTGCGACGGCCGGTGCCGTAGTTGGTCGAAATGGCCATGTTCTGACTGTGCCTGTGTGTCCTGATCAGATCTCGAGCGACTTCGGCTGTTGGGCCGTATGGGGGTGCTCAGCGCCCGCGAAGACATGCAGCTTCTTGAACATCTTCCGGCCAAGCGGGTTCTTCGGAAGCATTCCCTTGACCGCAAACTCGATAGCGCGCTCTGGATGCTTGCCGAGCAGCTGCTCAAGACTGGTCGTCTTGAGATTGCCGAGATAGCCGGTGTGGTGATGATAGAACTTGTCCGTCATCTTTCGACCGGTAACGCGGATCTTGCCCGCATTGATGACGACGATGTGGTCGCCGGTGTCCACGTGGGGCGTGTACGCAGCCTTGTGCTTGCCGCGCAGCCGCGACGCCACTTGCGACGCCAAACGGCCGAGCGTCTTACCAGTCGCGTCCACGACATACCAGTCACGGCGCACCGTTGCCGCATTGGCGAAGACGGTTCTCATTGAAATCTCCGGGAAAAAATTTCGCCCAGGAGGGCGAAAAGGCCGGCAAGTCTAAAGGAGCACCTTGGCCATTGCAAACCATCGATCCTCCCCCGCCGCGGAAGAGCGCACGGCGCCGGTTTGGGCGACCTCCGCGACCCGTGGAACGCATATATATAATGTAGGCTGATGGACTCCAACAGCACTCAGAATTCCGCCCGCACCGGCCGTCGCTACACTCTGCTGGACCGTCTCATCGGTCCAGCTGATCAGGCGCTTCGAACGCTCAGCGGCGTATACGAATCGGCGCGACCGTATCCCGCCGAGGGAGTTCCGGAAACGCTCGCTGCGCCCGAAGAGCGAACCCGCTCGGCAGCGCTGATGCGCGTGAATCATTCCGGGGAAGTAGCCGCGCAGGCGTTGTACCAGGGCCAGGCTTTCACGGCGGGCGTCAGCGCCATTCGCGCATCGTTGATGCAGGCTGCCGCAGAAGAAACGGACCACCTTGCTTGGTGCGCCGCGCGCATTCGCGAACTGGGCGGGCGCACCAGTCTGTTGAATCCACTGTGGTACGCGGGCTCCTTCGCGATCGGCGCACTAGCCGGGGCGGCGGGCGATCGAACCAGTCTAGGGTTCGTCGCCGAGACGGAGCGTCAGGTAGTGGAACATCTCGAAGGACACCTGCATCGCTTGCCGCACAACGACGCGCGCACGCGCGCGATCATCACGCAGATGAGCGTCGATGAGGAACACCACGGGCGCCAGGCGATGCTGGCGGGCGGAGCTGCACTGCCTGCAGCGGCACGAGCGCTCATGAAACTTACAGCGCGCGTCATGACCCGCACGGCTTACCGGCTGTGAGGCTCGAGTGCTGTGAACTCAAGCGCTTTTCACGCGCTCGAAGCTCGAGCCGCAGTCATCGGATGCTTGCGGTCGAGGCGCCAACTGTATTAAAAGGCCGCAAGAGCAAGACGTCGCAAGTCGTTGCTGGATTTCAAATCAATACGCAGAACGCACGCAGAACGGCAGTCGGTGTTAGCCAGGGGTGAGTATGGAAGAGGGCGCAAGGCCATTGAGCGACATTCCGGCGATCAATAGGGTTCTGAGCTACTGCCGGATCCGCACGGCGCCTTCGAAGACCGTCATCATTCACGCGGGCGATCTACCTGACGTTCTGTACTACATCGTCAGCGGCTCGGTCGAAGTGATGATCGAGGATGAAGAAGGGAATGAAATGGTTCTGGCCTATCTCAACAAGGGCCAGTTCTTCGGGGAAATGGGGCTGTTCTACGAACAGCCGACTCGCAGCGCCTGGGTTCGCACCCGGCAGCAGTGCGAGCTTGCGGAAATGACGTATCCCCGCTTCCGCCAGCTCGCAAGCGAAAGCCCTGGGCTCGTCTTTGAGCTCGCCACACAGCTTGCGACCAGGCTGGATCGAACCAATCGCAAGCTCGGCGACCTCGCCTTTGTCGACGTAACCGGGCGCGTCGCTCACGCCATCATGGATCTGTGCAGCGAGCCTGACGCCATGACGCACCCCGAGGGAATGCAGATCAAAGTGAGCCGCCAGGAATTGTCCCGCCTGGTCGGCTGCTCCCGTGAAATGGCCGGTCGCGTGCTGAAGGTGCTCGAAGATCAGGGGCTGTTGCGCGCTACCGGCAAGACCATCGTCGTGTTCGGCGCCCGCCCGAAAATGAAAACCAAGCCGCCGCTTGCGGCCGCTGCCGGACGAGTCGCCGCGCAGAATCCTGACGATGATGATGACGATGACTTCGACGATGACGAGGATTGAACGGCACGACAAGCCGTAAGGCGGCTCGAACTCGGCCGCTGCGCTCGCCGTCCAAGCAAATCACACCGTCGCCCTGCCCGCCCGGGCAATTTCCTCACGCATCTTCTTGATGGTGGCTGCGTAATCCTGCGAGCTGAAGATCGCTGAACCCGCCACGAAGGTATCGGCTCCGGCGCGCGCAATCTCGGCGATATTGTCCGTCTTCACGCCGCCGTCGATCTCGAGTCGAATGTCGCGCCCGCTTGCGCGAATGATCTCGCGGGCCGCTCTCAATTTCGGCAAAACCGAGGGAATGAACTTCTGTCCGCCAAAGCCTGGGTTGACCGACATCAACAAGATCATGTCCACTTTCTCGATCACGTGATCCAGCCACACGAGCGGCGTTGCGGGATTGAACACCACCCCCGGCCGGCAACCGTGCTCCCGAATCAGCTCCAGCGTGCGATCAACGTGCTCGCTCGCTTCTGGGTGGAAGGTGATCCACGTGGCGCCCGCCTTTGCGAAATCGGGAATAATGCGATCGACCGGCTTGACCATCAGATGAACATCGATCGGCGCGGCGACGCCGTAATTGCGCAACGCCTCGCACACCAGCGGACCCACGGTCAGGTTCGGCACGTAATGGTTGTCCATCACGTCGAAATGGATGAGATCAGCGCCCGCAGCCACGACGGCTTTTACCTCTTCGCCCAGCCGGGCGAAATCCGCCGAAAGAATCGAGGGAGCAATCCAGGCCGCGTCGTTCATCGCGACTCTCCGAATGGCAGAAAAGGAAAGTTTCACACAGCGGCGACTGACTTCACAGCCTGGCGACTTGTGTTCCGGAAAGCCCGCGGGCGCTTGTAAGCCCTACTTCATCCCACGCGCCTCTCGCAGCACATCGTACGCCGCGCGGATCTGCCGCGTTTTTTCTTCCGCGAGCTTCATCATCGCCTCCGGCAGACCCCGCGCATGCAATTTATCGGGATGATTCTGATTCATCAAACGCCGATACGCTTTCGTGATCTCGCCGTCGGAAGCGTTGCGCGAGAGGCCCAACAGCTCGTAGGCGTCTGCAACGCGATCGCCCCGCTGAGAGCTCTGCTGCAGACGCAACAGCGCCTCCATGCGCACGGCGTCGTACGCGGACACGCCCAATGCGGCGCATATGCGCGCAAGCACATCTCGTCCGGGCCCATTGAGACTTCCGCCCAGAAGCGCGACCTGCAGCTGGATCTGCACGAACATCCGGCGCAACTCGGAACGCTTGCCGCAGAGTCTCCGCAGTTCACGAAGCCTCGATTCCAGCGGGAAATCGCGGCTCTTTCCCTGCATGTACAAGTCCATGGCAAGCCGCGTTTCACGCTCATCGAGCCGCAGCTCGCTCATCATGGCGCGAGCGGCGCGAATCTCATCCTCAGTCACCCGACCGTCGGCCTTCGCCAGATGACCCATACTCTGAAATACGCAGCGGAAATACGCCTCCTGCACGCTCGCGGCGTCGCCGTTCACAGGGTCGCCTTCGGCGCCCTCTTCAGCGCGGGCGTCGAAGAGATGACCGATGAACGTCCCGAAGACGGCTCCGACCGGCCCGGCCGCCGCAACGCCTATCAAGGCGCCCAACGCTTTGCCCTGCCATATCATTCTTGTTGAAAGCCCACCAGACCCGCTGCGACAATCGCCGCGGCCGATGATATCAGCGCGGCCGCAGCCTTTTCCGATGGGTCGTACTGAAAATTGACGCCGAGCGCAGCATGTCCGAACTTCCCGCACCTATGCTCGAATCTCATCTAAGGACGCTCAAGCGCATTCACCAAGGCAAGGTGCGCGACATTTACGCCGTGGACGACCGGCACATGTTGATCGTGACGACCGATCGTCTGAGCGCGTTCGACGTCGTGCTGCCCGATCCGATCCCTGGCAAGGGCAGCGTGCTCACGCGCATCTCCAAATTCTGGTTCGACAAAACACGCCACATCGTACCCAACCACCTCAGCGACTATTCGCTCGAGCGTGCGGTCCCGGACGCCGATGAGCGGCGGCCGCTCATCGAGCGCAGCATGGTTGTGAAGCGCTTGCGCGCGTTGCCCATCGAAGCCGTCGTACGCGGGTACCTGATCGGATCCGGCTGGAAAGATTACGTACAGAGCGCAGCCGTGTGCGGCATTGCTTTACCGCCGGGGCTGCGCCAAGCCGATCGTCTGCCCGAGCCGATTTTCACTCCGGCCACGAAAGCGCAAATAGGCGCACATGACGAGAACATCTCGTTCGAACATATGGCGGCGATGATCGGCGGGGAAACAGCGGCGCAGGTTCGGACTGCCGCGCTGACCCTTTACAACTTCGCCGCTGAGTACGCGCTCGCGCGCGGCATCATCATCGCAGATACGAAATTCGAGTTCGGGCTCGATGAGGCGGGTCGTCTCACGCTCATGGATGAAGCGCTCACGCCGGACTCATCGCGTTTCTGGCCGATTGACGGTTACGCGCCTGGCGCGAGCCCGCCGAGTTTCGACAAGCAGTTCGTCCGCGATTACCTTGAGACGCTCGACTGGAACAAGCGCGCTCCTGGTCCGAAGCTGCCTGCAGAAATCATCGAGCGCACCAGCGCAAAATACGCCGAGGCGCTGCGGCGCCTGACTAGCTGAGAACGTTGCGGCAGGGTTAGCCATGCCGAGAACCCTAGCGCTCCTGTACTTCGCCGGCGGCGCGCTGTGGGTCTTCCTCACTGACCGCCTGCTGGTCTGGTTGCGCGTTCCGCCGCATCAGATCCTGCACTTTCAGACGTACAAGGGCTTGCTGTTCGTCCTCGCGTCCGCGGCGCTGCTGTACACACTGCTGCGTCGGGGCGAGCGACGCAGCGCATCCGCTTCAGCCGCCCTGGTCGAACTGCAAAACGACATACAGCGAATGAACGCCGAGCTGGAACGCCGGGCCGGCGAGCGCACTCACCGGCCGGAAAGCGCGAATCGAGAAGTCGAGTCCTTCGTATACGCTGTCTCCCACGACCTGCGCGCCCCGCTGCGAAGCCTCTCCGGTTTCACTCAGATCCTGCTCGAGAATGCGCCCGCAGGGCTCGATGAGAAGTCCCAGCACTATCTGCACCGGATTCAGGACGCCAGTGAGCGCATGTCCAACCTGCTCGAGGATCTGCTGCGACTGTCGCGCGTCAACAGCAGCGAGCTTGCGCTGCGCTCAGTCAACCTGACGCAGATCTGCGCCGACGCGGTCGCGGCCTTGCGGCAGCGTGAGCCGCAGAGGCGCGTAGAAATCGACATAGCGCCCAACATGATGGTGAGTGCGGACGCCAGGCT